>CAWUJF010000081.1:0-9426 GCA_963922405.1 uncultured Hyphomicrobiales bacterium
AGGGCTTACATCTTCCAGAACCAGGATGGCCGTATCATCTTTGCAATTCCCTATGAGCAGGATTTCACGTTGATTGGAACCACCGATGTGGAGCAGGAAAGCGTGCACGAAGAGGCAAAGATCTCTCAAGAGGAAATCGAATACCTATGCCGCTGTGCGAGCGAGTATTTCGAAGAGCCTGTTGAGACGGGAGATATTATCTGGACCTATTCGGGCGTGCGTCCACTTTATGATGACGGAGCATCCAAGGCTCAGGAAGCTACCCGCGACTATGTCATCAAGGCAGAGGAAAACGTCGGCTCAAATGATTTGATCAATGTGTTTGGCGGCAAAATCACCACGTTCCGTAAGCTTGCAAGAAACCTGCTTGAGGAAGTGGAAGACAGGCTCGGTAAAAAAGTTCCTCGGAACGATGTGCCTGACTTTTACAAGGGCGGTGACTTTGCTGTTTCAGACTTCGATCAATTGGTCAATCAACTCGGTGCTTCTTATAGCTTTGCAGACCGGGAGATGTTGCAGCGGCTGGCACGACTTTACGGGACCCAGGCCTGGAAAATTCTGGAAAACTGTAAGGATGAGACAGATCTGGGAGAGCATTTCTGTCTGGACCTTTATGCGGCCGAACTTCACTTCCTGAAAGAAAACGAATGGGCAGAAACCGCTGAAGATGCCTTGTTCCGTCGTACAAAGCTCGGTATCCGGATGACACCGGCTCAAATTGCGGCTGTTGATGACTGGATGCAGAAAAATCGAACCGCAGTCAGCTAATCCATTTTGTTCCTTGGATAGCATTCCAATATCCATTTGCCCGAAAAGCACACGATCAGTGCAAAATTGGTTTAAAACTTAACTTTCACTCCAGATTTGTCTGTTAGTTTTGATTCTCGAATAAAGAAACCGGGCAATTCAGTGCAAATATCACGCATAGACTCCATCCTGCAGGAAAACGATCGACGGGGCGAAAAAGCCATTGCGCTTTTTCAGATGTTGATCGCAGCAATCGTTTTGTTATTGCACGTAATCGCCGCAAGCAAGAATGGCTGGACAACCTTGAATGCCACAACAATCCTGATTGTGTGGGGTATTTTGGGTGCATCTTTCCTGAGGGTTTATTTGGCAAGCCGGGAAAAATTCCGGAATTGGCCATTACATTTGTTATCAGTGCTTGATGGCGCTTTGATCTTCGCGATCATCTATTCCTACGGTGCGGCCTATGGATTGCCACCGGAGAGCACATTCAAGGCTCCCACAACCGTATTTCTGTTTCTGTACACTGTAATCAGGGCGCTGCGGTTTGACCCCGTGCCAATTCTTGTTGCCGGTTGTACGGTTGTCGGTGGTTGGATGTTCCTGCTTTCATCTGTTGCAATGCAGGGTGCGCGTATTACCACGTCATATGTGGAGTACCTGACTACCAACAAATTGCTGATCGGTGCAATCTTTGAGGTGGCGATCGGTTATGTGGGTATGGTCGCCGTTTTGGTTCTGGCTATGATATACGCTCGTAGATTTGCCAAGAACACAGCTCATGTGGAGGATCTGGCTCACGCTAACCTCAGGGCTGAGGACAATCTGGCAAACTATGATGAACTGCTCAATTCATCCGTCGATGCTATCGTTATCGTGGACAAGGAAGGTAACATCGAGCGGATCAACTCTGCTTTCGAGAAACTTTTTGGCTATAGTGAAAACGAAATCGTCAGACAAAGCGTTGCACGTCTGATGTCAGAAGATCACGCGATGAAATTGCGTGCGGCAATTGAAATGTTTCTCACCACAAATCAGAGTGAATTGGTGGGCCAGAGTTTTGAGTCTCAGGGCATCGCCAAGGACGGATCGGTTCTCGAGATTGAAATTGCGATCAGTAACTTCACCGCTTCAGGCATGGAGTGTTTTGCCGGTTTTATCCGTGACATAGGTGAGCGTAAAAAAGCACAGGCTTCCGAGAAGAAAGCTTTATCTCAGTTTGAGCGAGCAGTGAATGCTGCAATGGACGCCATTATTATCATTGATGAGAGCGGTGAAGTGGTCAGTTTTAACCCAGCAGCCGAAGAGATTTTCGGCTACGAAAATAGCCATGCGATTGGCAGGAAGCTGAGCGAATTAATCATTCCGGAGAAATACCGCGAAGCCCACGAAAATGGAATGAAGCATTACCTTGCCACAGGAGAGGGACCGGTTATTGCTAACCGTATTGAGATTGAAGGCATGCATGCCAGTGGTACGGAAATGCTCCTGGAACTGGCAATCCAGGACATGGATAGCAACAATGGCAAGGTGTTTATCGGCTATGCGCGCGATATCACCGAGCAGAAGAAAACTGAAGAAGAACTTATCTCAGCAAAGATTGACGCAGAATCCGCAAGCCGTGCCAAGGCTAGTTTTCTGGCGATGATGAGCCATGAAATCAGGACACCTCTCAACGGTGTCCTGGGCATTTTGAGTTTGATAAAGGAAACGAAACTGGACAGAGATCAGGAAAAACTCCTCAACACAGCAAAGGAATCGGGACAATCCCTGCTTACGATTATCAATGACATCCTGGATTTCTCGAAACTCGAGGCAGGAAAATTTGAAATTCAAAAAGGGTCATTTGACGCAACCCGTTTGATCAGGTCGGTCATCAGGCTTATCCAACCTCAAGTAGAGGAAAAGGGGCTCGAGATCGAGTTCCACAGTGACGAGAATGTTCCGCAGATCCTTCATGGAGATGCTGACCGGATCAGGCAGGTTTTGCTTAACTTGGCCTGGAACGCGGTTAAATTTACCGAAACCGGTAAAGTCAAAATCACAATGGAAGAAAAGGAAGGGAAACTCCGCTTCTGCGTGATCGATACTGGGATTGGTATTCCGGCTGAAAATCAGGACAAACTGTTCGCCGAATTTACCACGCTCGATTCAGAATATGTTTCAAGATTTGGCGGTACAGGTCTGGGGCTTGCAATCTGTAAAGCCCTGGTGAATGCCATGGACGGTGAGATCGGCGTTTTCAGTGAGCATGGCAAGGGATCTGTTTTCTGGTTCAACCTTCCTCTGGAGATCGGTGAAATAGAAGGCGTGGTAAAAGAGGACGCGGAAGTACTCCTGCCTGATGATCTTCTCAAAGGCGTGAAGATCCTGGTCGCTGAAGACAACGCTACCAATCAGCTGGTTGTGTCACGTTATTTGAAGCAATTGCAATGCGAGTTTGATCTCGCCAGCAACGGTAAGGAAGCGGTCAATGCGCTTTCAAGCAAATTGTATGATGTGATCCTGATGGATGTATCCATGCCGGAAATGGATGGATTTGAAGCCACAAGGATAATCCGGGAATCCGATGATCCGGAAATGTCTGGCATTCCGATAATTGCGCTGACAGCCTATGCAAGCATGGAAGATCGAAGAAAACTGCTCGCTGCTGGCATGGACGAGGTTCTGCCTAAACCGGTCTTCAAGGAAGATTTGAAGAGAGCGGTTTCCGATCTGCTTAACTCAAAACTTCAACAAAGTGAAAATGCGGTTTCCTCTGAAATTGAATTGATCAATCAGGACATCTTGGACTCGATCGTGGATGGCATGGACGCTGAGGAGCTCGAAAGGCTCTTCGCTGAATTCAGAAAAGATATCCAGCGTTATCTGAAATCTGCCCATGAAGGTCTGGATCAGAATGACAATCCAACCCTTGAAAGGGCTTCTCATGGCCTCAAAGGTGCTGCAGGTATAATGGGAGCGTCACTCCTGGCAGATTTGGCAGGTCAGGTGAATGAGCGCTGTCTGGAAGAAGTCGAACCGGTTGAACTGGTCAATCTGGCAGCAGAAATGGTCAAAGTAGCGTCAAACGTTCTGCAGGAAAGCGATCGTTTGAAGAGTGTTTATACAGACAGGCTTAATGAGGTGGGTTCATGAGCAGTCCAGCATCTATCCTAATCGTCGAAGATACCGGCTCAATCGCAATCGTTTTTCAGAAATGGTTGAAAAGCATTGGATTAGCCTCTGAAATCGTAGGCACCGGTCAGGAGGGTATCGACCAGATTGACACCGGCAATTACAAGGTCGTGCTTCTGGATCTGGATTTGCCGGATATGAACGGCCTTGAAATTCTAAGCCGCTATGAAACGATTGATGTGGATGTAACCTTTGTTGTGATCACAGCCAGTGGTTCGATAAAAGTAGCGGTCGATGCTATGCGCATGGGCGCCTATGATTTCATCATCAAACCGGCAGCTGAGGAACGTCTGCTCACAACGGTTCGAAATGCTCTTGAAAGAGAGAGCCTCCAGACAGCCGTTAAGGCGATCAAGAAAACCACCGCAAAGAAGGGCAAATTCGGATTTGTCGGTTCAAGCCTTGTCATGAATGCGGTTTATCGCAGCATCGAGGCTATAGCTCAATCAAGCGCCAGCGTTTTCATCACGGGCGAAAGCGGGACGGGGAAGGAAGTCTGTGCGCAGGCAATACATGATGCTTCTCAGCGTGCGGGATATCCTTTCGTACCGCTTAACTGTGCCGCCATTCCCAAAGACCTGATTGAGTCGGAAATTTTCGGTCATGTGAGCGGTGCATTTACCGGTGCTACATCTGACAGAAAAGGTGCGGCAGCTACAGCAAATGGTGGCACGCTGTTTCTTGATGAGATCTGCGAAATGGACCTCAATCTACAGGCAAAGCTTCTACGCTTCCTGCAGACAGGGATGATCCAGAAAGTCGGTAGCGACAAAAGTGTCAAGGTGGATGTGCGGATTGTTTGCGCAACAAACAGGGATCCTGTTGTTGAGGTGGAAGAAGGAAATTTCCGGGAAGATTTGTTTTACAGACTTCACGTTGTACCACTTCACCTGCCGCCATTGCGGGAGCGCGAAGCTGATGTGGTGGAAATTGCAGAATCCTTCCTGAAGCAGATTTCAGAAGAGGAAGGCAAATCATTCTCGGGCTTTGATGAAGGCGCACAAACAGCTCTCCTAAACCATCCATGGCCGGGCAATGTGCGTGAGTTGCAAAACGTAGTCCGCAACGCCGTCGTTCTTAATGACGCGGAAATCGTGTCAGCAGATATGCTGTCCATTGGAAATGTTCCGGTCGGTTTCAAGAAATCTGTCGCAGGCAGCCTTTCTGCTGATCCGAAAGGCACAATGATCTCCGTGGACCTGGATCAGCCATTTGACCAGATTGAGCGTGAAATCATCGAGACGGCTATCCGCCATTGCGGAAACAGCATCCCGAAAGCATCAAAGATGCTCGATATCAGCCCGTCCACGATTTATCGCAAGAAGGAAGGCTGGGAATAAAAATACGGCCGATTGGTTTCCCGCTCGGCCGTCAGTTAGTTCAGGAGTTAATTCTCAGTATCAGGCTGCCTCAAAGCAGTGTTGATAGTAGTTGGTTTCCAGTGCGCGCCATGTATCAGTGTAAGTCTCAACAGATACCGCCACATGACCATCACCACTCATTTCAAGTGCATCGGCAAGCGGTTTGTCATTGCCACCTTCGCAGATCCTGTCGCCGAAGAAGACCAGATTTGCATTCTTGTGCTTGGCCAGTACCTCAGTCATCACAACTGATTTGTTCCAACCTTTAGGCACGATATCTATGCTGATTTCACCACCTGCAGAGGCTTCGTATTGCACGGATCCGTTGTTGATCATATCAACAAAATTGCGGCGTTCACCAGTTATCTGATCCCACACATAGTATGCCTTGCGTTGTGCCGGTGTTGCGTTTCTTCCCACTACGGAGACGTTTAACATACCAGGGCGCTTCTCGATATGAACACCTGTGCGGGTTGAATACGGGCTTGTGTCGATAAAGATCTCACACATGGCCTGGATCATATTCGAGAAGTCATGGTCCTTTCGGTAAACTTCTTTTCCTTTCTGATGGAATTGAGCACCGGAGCAACCATAAACACCATTACAGGCTTCAAGAATGTAGTCAGGCAACTGCTCTCTCAATTTGCCGTAGTCACTACCTGAAATCAGATACACATTGTGTGACATCACAAACTGGTAGAAGAAGCCGGCAAAACCGCTGTCCACTGGCATGCGTGGAGGGGTAAGCGTACCATCCACGTCAAACAGATATACTTTACTCATTGGTTCTCTCCTTATGCCACGCGTGAGTTGCTGGTTTCTTCTGTCGGGTTACGGCCATAGACATCTTCCAGTCGTACGATGTCATCCTCACCGAGATAGTCGCCGTACTGAACCTCGATGATCTCCACCGGCTCGTCAGTCATGTTTTCCAGGCGGTGTACAGCACCTTGCGGGATAAAGACCTGCTGGCATGGACCCATCTGCATGACCCTGTCATCAACCGTCACCGTTGCAATGCCACTCACAACTACCCAGTGCTCTGCACGATGGTGATGGTATTGAAGTGAAAGCTGACCTTGAGGATCCACGCGGATGCATTTCACCTGATGCTTTTTGCCGCGATGCAGGCTGTCAAATCTGCCCCAGGGGCGATCTTCACCATTGTGTGCTTTAACAACTCCACAGTCTTCTGCTTTCATCTGTTCCACAAGATGTTTCACACCTTGCGGGTTTTCGCGTGATGTGACCAGGACAGCATCTTTATCTGCAACCACGACCACATCTTCGAGACCGGAGATACCCACGGTAAGTCCGTTACTATGCACGAGGCTGTTTTTGGTCTCAGATGTGAAAACATTGCCGGAAAGGGAATTGTTATTGTCATCCAGTTCACTGGTTTCCCAAACCGCTTTCCAGGAGCCCATGTCAGACCAGCCCGGGTTAGTCGGCATGATCGCACCGCAATCAGTATGTTCCATGATAGCATAGTCAAATGAGATTGGCTTGATCAACTTGAATGCAGTCTCATCCGGTGAGAAAAACTGACCTTGTGTATCACCGTTCTCGATCGCTTTGGAAACCTGTTTCATCAGGACCGGTGCAAATTTGGAGAACTCTTCCAACACCGTTCTGCGTGAGAAAAGGAAAATGCCTGCATTCCAGAATGCGTTCTCATCCTGAACCAGTTGTTCCGCCTTTTCCAGATTTGGTTTTTCAACAAACAATGACAGTTCACGGCAGGATGCAGCACCATTTGATGGGCCGGAAATCATATAACCAAAACCGGTCTCAGGATGCGTAGGCTTGATGCCGAATGTGATCAGACGTCCGTCTTCACGAGCAGCCGGTGCAGCATTTTGAACTGCAGTGTTAAAGTCATTGATGTCTGCAATGATATGATCGGATGGCATAACCAGGAACAATTCATCCTGTTTGCCATAATATAATTCCACTGCAAGCAGAATGGCAGCGGCAGTATCGCGACCGCATGGTTCGCAGATTACAGCCTTAGGGGTAATGCCTAGCTCATCCAGTTGTCTTGATACAATCATGCCATGAGATTCATTGCACACGATGATCGGATCGCCATAACCGCCAATGGCATCTACTCTTTGTAGTGTCTTCTGAAACAGGCTCGTGCCATCTTCAAGGGCACAGAATTGTTTAGGTGTGGCTTCGCGGGATAGTGGCCATAGCCTTGTTCCGTTTCCGCCGGCGAGAATAACAGGTGTAATAGTTGGGTTCTTCATAAAAGCCTCCGTCGATTTAGATTTGCCTCACATGCTGCAAAGGCGGGGCCAAACGGGCTTTCGGAAGCGCGAAAAATAAAAAATTCAATTCTTTCATAGAGTTACGAACAGGCAAGTGAAAATGACTGGCATTGGCACCAAATTGCAGAGCGCAATTTCTTTGCATTATGCAAAACCGAACATCGCAAATTGCATAGAAAGAAGAGAGTAAAAGAAGCTAAAACGCTGAATTTAAAGGGTTTTAAGATTGGCACGCGGGTTGCACTCTTATTAGTGAAAGGAGTGAAACCATGGAAGTTAAACGCGAACGTCCCTGTCAAAGAAGACATCATAGAGTGACGGCACCAATGCGCGTCACATTCCCGAACGGTGATCAGCATCAAGCTGTAAACTGGAGTTTGGGTGGCCTGCGCATTGACGGCGTTGAAGATAGCTTTCTTGAAGTTGGCAAGACGCTTGAGCTGGAACTCGAACTTCCGTTTCAGGGTTTCGATATTTCCTTTGAAGTTTCCGCAAAGGTTGTAAGAACAGACGCAGACACAAAATCCATTGGCGCAGAATTCATTGAGTTAAGCGAACGCGCCAATGACCTGATGAGTCACTTCATTGATGATCTTATCCGCGGTCAGATGGCAAGCATCGATGACACAATCTGTCGCATCGATGTTCCGGTCACACCAATTTCGACCAAACCCGATCCCAACCCGATTGAAGAAACACCGGTGAGGCGCCTGCCGCTCAAGACCATTATAATGTCTTCTATTTATATGCTGCTGGGTGCGTTGATTTTTGGCTACATGTTTATCCTGATCTACAGCAAAACGATGCGCATTGAAGTGTCATCTGCAGTTGTCTCAGCGCCCCTAGCCACAATCAAGATGCCGATGGATGGTGTGCTCATTCCGATTGCGCTTGAAGAAGGTACGATGGTCGGGGCAGGGCAACTCATCGCTCGGATAAGAAATCCTGAACTCGAACAGAAACTGCATGAAAAACGCATAGAGCTTGACCAGGCGAAAAGAACGCTGGTCCGCATGGAAGAGCGTTATCGTATCGAAACCAACCGAATGAAACTCTATCAGATCATCAACCGAACTGATCGTGATATTGCTGAAGCGCGTGTTGCAGCAGCAAGCAAAGCGTTAGAGGCAGCCGATGCTCAATTCAGTCGTTTCTCAATCCTTCGCAATAAAGGTCTGGTGGAACAAAGCAAACTGGATGAAGTGGCGAAACAAAGAGCGCTGGTCGCAGGTCGCCTGGCAGAAGCAGAGTTTGAACTGGAACGGGCAAGCGCCATGGATGCTGTATCCGGTCGCCGTTACTATAACCACAAGGAATTTGTGTCTGACCTGGATTTGCTTGCTCTGGATGTGGAAGAGGCAAATGCAAATGTCATTGCCATGAGCATGCAGCTTGAAAAGCTTGAAAATGCTAAATCCAGAAGAATGATCAAGGCACCGTTTGATGGAAGAATTGTTTCCGTTAAACAACCGGGCAATGTGACGGTTCTGCGTAACGAGCAGCTGTTCACCATTGAGAAGTTCCAGCAACCGACTGTTACCGCATTCCTCGATCAGGACCAGATCCTGGAGATTGGTCTGCATGATGAAGCCAAGGTTTTTGTTCCGGCACTGGGCAGGCATATCCCGGCATCAGTCACACGCATTGACCGCAGTTCCGCGTTTCTCAATTCAAAGGCTTCACACTATGTCTGGGAAGATAATCGAGAGAAATCAGCAGCTGTTCAGCTGAACGTGAAACTACAGGCTTCAGATCACGAGTTTATACGGGCTGGCCTTCCGGTAGTTGTTGTCTTCAGCCGCCGCTCAACCAACGATATCTACCATCGCATCAGCGCAACCGTTTCCGGAATCTCAAGGGCATTTGGC
>CAWUJF010000082.1:0-9418 GCA_963922405.1 uncultured Hyphomicrobiales bacterium
ATTTTGTGGATCCTCATTGCGTTTGCGGGGATCCTGATCCTGACGCCAAACATTGGTGATGAGTTGGACACGCTTGGTGTCGTCTTTGCCGTTCTTGCAGGCATAGGCTGGGGCGGGTTTATTCTTCTAAGTAAGCAGATCAACAAGGTTTTGCCTGGAAGCGATGGTCTGGCTATTGGTATGATAGTCGCCAGTATCTTCATCTTCCCGTTTGTTGTTAGCAATCTGTCTGTTTCGGCCATTGATGCGTATCTGGTCGGTAATCTGGTTATGCTAGCGCTTCTTTCTACAACAATTCCGTTTTACCTGGAGTTTTCTGCACTCAAGAAGATGACCTCTCAAGCTTATGGTGTGCTGATTACTCTGGAACCAGCCGTTGCAGCCGTGATTGGAATGATTGCTCTGGGGGATGTTCTTGGGATTAATGGCCTTGTTGCAATTGTATTTGTTACCGTCGCCGCGGTCGGTTCCACACTCACGCAAAAGCCTGGTTAGACAATTGGGAAGCCGTGAGATATAGGCTGAAGACAGTACAATGTTCTGAGTCTGTAATTGCATTCCCGGTTCCGGAGAAAAGCATGGAACGAGACAAGCTCATCATATTGAAACCGGATTTTCAGGACCCGGCTTATCCTAATCAAACGTTTTACTGTTGGCACTGCGCCCTGATGGAAGGGTTGTTGAGCTGTTATCCGGATATGGCCAGCAAGCTTGATGTGCAAAGAATTTCATGGCCAAAACCGCGTCAGGAATTGATTGATCTGGTGGGACCAGAAAATCAGTCCGTGCCGATCCTGATCCTGGCGGATGATGCACCGGCGGGACTTGAAACGGGCAGTTTTAACGGGCGAAGATTTGTCGATGAAAAGGACGCAATTCTTAGGGCCTTATCCATTCGGTATGGCATTGCTGATCCGCATCCCTAGGGCTACGGAAATTCCGGGGATCAGTGAGACGTCACTGTCAAACGCCTTTCCAGATAATTGCCGTACTGGCCGAGTGAGAAGATGAAGACCCAATAGATCAGCGCGACGAACACATAGACTTCCATGTAATAGGGTGCCCATTCGCCGTTGCCGTATGCGGTATTGGCCGAAGCCAGAACATCGAACAGACCCACAATGGTGACGAGCGCTGTTTCCTTGAACGTGATGACCACCATGTTCACCGTACCCGGCATTGCATGGCGGAAAACCTGCGGCAGGACGATCCGCACCATTACCTGCCAGGGGCGCATGCCGAGCGCGCGTCCAGCTTCGAACTGTCCCTTTTCAACTGCTTGAAATCCACCACGAAAAACCTCCGCCTGATAGCAGGCAAAGAAGAGTGCAAAAAAGAGGATTATCCGCCATATCTTGTCACCCTCCAGCCAGCTTGGCAGCATCAGGGGAACGACCACAGCGGCAGTATATAGCGTCGTCACAAGGGGCAGTGACCTGACAAAATCAATCAACAGGGTAGCTGCAAGCCGGAAAACCGGAAGCTTTGAGCGACTTGCCAGGGTAAGGCCAAGCCCCATTGGCAGACCCAGCAATACCACTGACGCGAACAGGAATAGGGTCAGCGCAAGCCCGCCCCACTGGTCTGTATTGACCTGTTGCAGGCCAAGGAGTGACCCCTCCATAAACAGGTAGAAGATCAAAAACCCAATCGTCCAAAGCGCTGCAAGACGCTTGAACCCCCAAAAGAGTGGGATGCAGGAAAGAATGACGGTGACGATGATTGCTATACAGGCAAGCGTTGAACGCCAGTGAAGATCAAACGGATAAAGTCCAAACAGAATTAACCTGTGACGGGCATCGATCACTGACCAGCAAGCGCCACTTGCTGAGCGGCACAGGTCTGCGTCTTCCTTCGTCCATATTGCATTGAAGATCGCCCAGTCCAGCGCCAACCAAATCAGCAATAAAGAGAAGCCGGCGAATGCGATGGTGAGAACTGTGTCGCGGGGAGAGGCAAAGGCGCGCTCTTTGACAAATCGCTCCATGCGCGATGAAAGGGGTATTTCAGGAGCAGCAGCCACGTCAGTTAGTTACCAGTTGAACACGATTGTTGAGCCAGCTGATGAAACGGGCCAGCAGGAAATTGATCAGCAGGAACGAAGCCATCAGGATGAAGATGAACTCGAGCGTTTGACCGGATTGATTGATCGAAGTGGAAACGATCATGAACAGATCCGAGAAACCAATGGCGATTCCGACTGTTGTAGCTTTCATCAGAAAAATCCATTGGTTTCCCAGGGGAGGAATTATGGAGCGTAAGGCCATTGGCATCTTGATCTTGAGCCAGATGGTTGTTTCTGAAAGACCAACGGATCGGCCAGCTTCAATCAGTCCCTTGGGGACTGCACGCAAGCCGCCTTTGACCACCTCCGCAATGTAGGCTGAGCCATAAAGAACGATTGCAACCAACATAGCCACAAACTCGATCGGGACTGTAAAGCCGCCACGGAACCGCAAGCCTTTCAGTTCGGGAATTGAAAGGAATGGGTCATCTGGCGATGTGAATGCGATAGCGAACAAAAGGCAAAGGAAAAAGGAAATGGCAAATGCAATTCCTGTCCTCTGGAGATTGCTCGCTTTGAATATCCGCCACACCCCTATCCAGACGGCGGCAATCAAGGCCATCAGCAACAGGCCATAAAAGAGGCTGATGTTCAGGGTGGGTAAAAATACCCCACGGTTGGAAAAGAATGCCAGATCAAAGAATGAAAATGCCTGCCTTGGCCCGGGCATGTGAATGAGGAATGCGTACCAGAAAATTGCCTGCAGGATCAGCGGAATGTTGCGGAATATCTGGATTATACCGACCGAAGTTCCGGCAACAGCAATGTTACGCGCATCTGCACCCGCACCGACCGCGAAGCCCAGGAGCGTTGCGATGACAATCGATATCAGCCCGAGAAACAGCGTGTTGAAAAATCCGATCAGCAGCGTTTTGCGGTAAGTGTCATCAATGCTCACATCAACCAGTGCGAAGGAGTAGGACCAGCCTATGGTTCTATCTAGAAAGGAAAACCCGCTGGTGAGGTTCAGGGCTTCAAGATTTGCGCGGGTGGTTTGAATTGCTGTCGCGATGATAAGGACCAAAACAACCAGAAAGATGCTCTGTATCAGCACATCTTTGGGATTCCATACCGCTTGTTTCGACTGATGATCCATTGAGTAATCTCGTCATAAGACCCGAGATGAAAAAGGCCGCTGGTATCAGCGGCCCTGGTTTTTGTTTTTGTTAGTCGAGAATTGGTGCGTATAGAACGCCGCCTTCATTCCACAGATTGTTCAACCCACGCTTGAGTTTGTAAGGTGAATTTTCGCCCAGGTTACGGTGATAGATTTCTCCGTAGTTACCCATGGCAGCGATCATTTCCTTTGCCCAGGTATCGCGAAGGCCAACACGCTCACCCATGCCGGGTGTGTTGCCCAGAAGGCGGGCAACCTTCGGGTTTGGCGGGTTCTTGGCCATCTCCTCCACATTTGCTTTGTTGACGCCGTTTTCCTCTGCGATCAGAAGAGCGGCCAGCATCCAGTTCACCAGATCAACGAACTCATCGTCGCCCTGTCTCATTGCTGCAGCAATTGGTTCATTTGAGAGCTGGTCGTTCAGGATCACATGGTCACCGGGATTGTCGATCTTTGTGGCGCGCAGTACCGCGAGGAATGGTCCCCAGGCAGCAAATGCGTCACACCGGTTTGCGAGATAGGCTGACTGCATTTCTGCGGCCTTCTCGTAGTTGACCATGTTTACTTCAACGCCGATGGTTTTCAGGTGATTTGCAGTAAGGCGCTCAATGGTTGTGCCGGCTTCCACACATACGGTGCCACCATCCAGGCCCTTGGCATCGCTGATGCCGAGCTCTTTGTGAGCCATGATCTGTGATCCGCCAAAGAAGTAAGGCAATGAGAATTGCAAGCCTTGTTCCGTGTCGCGTCCCATAGTCCAGCCGGTGGCTTTGATGATGACATCCACATCACCAGCCTTCAAAGCCGGAAACCTTTGCGCCCAGCTCAGTGGCACAAAGTCCGCTTTGTTCGGGTCGCCGAGAATAGCTGTGGTCAGTGCCCGGCAAATATCGATATCCAAACCCTTCCACTCGTTCTTGTCGTTGACTTCAACAAAACCAAAGTAAGAGCCGTTGTGACCTGAACACAGCATTTTGCCGCGCTCTTCAATTTTGGCCACGGTGGGGCTTTTAGCACTTGCGATTTGTGGGGCGAGGGCAATTGTGCCCGCCGCGAATGCCCCTAAAGCGGCTTTCAAAAGTGTTTTCATAAAACTTCCTCCCAGAGTGTTTGTTCTATATATCAGCACGTACGTTCTCTCATATAATACAATACTGACGAGATTTCGGTTTTGTCAATCAAGGCGTGTTCGTTTTTGCGATGAAAATTTCAGCCGGGCAGGGCTTCCTTGCTCTGAAATTCAGAGACTCCTGCTTCATGTGGCCCGGTTGGGGACTTAGCTTTGGGTGTACTTGTGCAGAATACCGGCACACTCTACAGTGCCGACGCAACGTGTTCAGGTCAAAACGGGAAAGCTAGTCAATGGACCAACCCCAAAAGGCAAAGGTAGTCAAAGTCGATTCCACTCTTTCGAAAGGACTATCCATTCTGGAGCATCTTGCCAAAAAACAGTCCAGTGTTGGTGTCAGTGAACTTTCCCGCGAATTAGGTTTAACGAAGTCAAACACCTTCCGCCTTCTTCAGTCACTCACAGCCCTTGGCTATGTGCGGCACGGAGAGGACAGGACGTACTCGGCAACGCTGAAGATCTGGCAGGTGGGGCGCGAAATTGTCGACCAGTTAAACTTAAGAGAGTTATGCGCTCCCGAACTTCGTTTTCTCTCACATGAAACTGGCGAAACCATTTATCTGGCTGTTCCGGAAGGCATGATGGTTGTTTACATAGACAAGATTGAAAGCCAGAAACCCATCCGGTCCTGGAACCCGATTGGGGGGAGTGCGCCTATGCATTGTGTGGGGACCGGCAAGGCTATTCTGGCTGCAAGTTACGAGAAACGCCGTGGTGGCATCAGCGAAGCTCTGACCCGTCATACAGAGAAGACACTAGTAACGATTGATGCCCTGGATGCGGATATGGCAGAAACCCAGAAACGTGGATACGCCTATGATACGGGGGAATTCAGAGATAGAATCCTCAGTTTCGGTGCCCCGATAGTGTTGCCGGACGGGGAACCCATAGCTGCAGTTGGCATTTCTGTTCCGGATGTGAATCTTCCAGAAAACGGTGAAGCTCTCTTCGGAAAGCTGGTGGCCTCAGCTGCATCCAATGCATCAGCAAAACTCGCTCAACGGTAATGTGGTTCAAAAGGCTGTTTTGTAATTATTCCGATATTCAGCACAATCATTTCATATATTGACACGATGGCCAGGATTGGGCAACTCTAGTTCAGTTACTGGAGAGAAAGCATCTAACTCATGGCAATTCACGATCCGATTTCATTATGGAACAGTTCGGCTGTTGAAGCGGAATATCATAATGAATTCAATGCAGAAGGCGTTGTGGATGTGGCGATTGTGGGTGGTGGTTTTACCGGGCTTTCCACGGCCCTTCATGCGGCTGAAAAGAATCTTTCCTGTCATGTGCTTGAGGCAGAAACCATAGGATATGGCGGGTCAGGCAGAAATTGTGGTCTGGTCAACGCCGCCCTTTGGCTGCCTCCGCAGGATGTGCGTGAGAAGCTTGGATCGACCTACGGACCAAGGTTCATCAAACGCTTTGGTGATGGACCGGAATATGTGTTTTCGCTCATCGAAAAACATCAAATCCAATGTGAGGTTACCAAGACGGGAACCATACATGCAGCCCATTCTCCAAAGGGTTTTAAAGAGTTGGAAGGCCGCCACGCGGAATGGCAGCGTCTGGGGGAACCTGTTGATCTACTCAGTAGGGATGAGGTTTCGGATATCATCGGGACTGACGCCTTTTATGGTGGTCTGCTTGACCACCGTGCTGGCACAATCAACCCGATGGGATATTGCCGGGGACTGGGCAGAGCAGCCCGGGGGGCAGGCGCTGTCATTAGCACTGGCGTTCGCGCTACCAAGCTGATCAAAGATGGGGATCTATGGCAGGTTGAAACGAACAAGGGTACGTTGACTGCCAGAGCCGTTGTTCTGGGTACTAATGCCTATACGGATGAACTTTGGCCCGACCTGAAGCGGGTCTTCACCATGATCAATTATTTCCAGCTCGCAACCACACCGCTAGGTTCTGAGGCCGATGGGATTTTGTCTGGGAAACAGGGGCTTTGGGACACCAATCCGATTATGTTCAACTATCGCCGGGACGCATTCGGCCGGTTGCTCATAGGCAGTATGGGGCGGATTTTCGGCGACACGGATAAAGGCCTTTCACAACGCTGGGCACGGAAACGGATCTCCAGGATTTTCCCGAATTTGGGTGAGCTGGAGTTTGAAGAGGCCTGGTACGGCCAAATTGCCATGACACCGGATCATCTGCCGCGCATTTATGAGTTGGACACAAACCTCTTTACGCCGATTGGCTATAATGGCCGCGGAATCACGACCGGCACCATGTTCGGTCAAGCGATGGCCGACTTGCTTACAGGCAGTGATCGGGCCGACTTGCCGTTGCCGATCACCGAGCTTACGATTGCCAGAAATGCCCCGATCATGTCTCGCGTTTATCAAACGGCATTTACCGCCAATCAGGTGGTGAAAAGCATTCTCTAATTCCAAGTTAAATCCGGAGAGACCTTCATGAGTACGAAACCATTGGCCCTTGTTACCGGCGCAGCGCGAGGAATTGGATATGCCTGTGCTGAAGCCCTTGCAGAAGACGGGGTAAAGGTAATCCTGGCTGACATCAATAGCGATGGCGTGAGTGAAGCTGCTCAAAAACTCGGTTCTGATTCAATTGCCATGACGTGTGATATGAGCGACCCGGATGATATCTCCTCCATGTTTGACGAGATTGAGAAAACGCATGGGCTGGTGGAGATTTTGGTCAATAATGCCGGGGTGGCGATGCCGGGAGACTTTCTCACCTACGATCTGGAATCCTTTGACCGGGTGATGGATATCAATCTGAGGGGATTATTTGTGGCAACCCAGCGGGCGGCGCGGTCTATGGTTGAACATTCGATTGAAGGGGCGATCGTCAATATGTCCTCCGTCAATGCTCAGGTGGCGATCCCCGCAATTCCGGCCTATTGTGCTTCCAAGGGCGGGGTCATGCAGCTCACCAAGGTTGCTGCTTTAGCGTTGGCGCCGCACAATATTCGCGTCAATGCGGTGGGGCCTGGTTCCATCGATACGGCCATGATGGCGGGCGTGAATGCCAATCAGGAGGCCATGAATATGGTCATGTCCCGGACACCGCTCAAGCGGGTGGGAACAGCCCGCGAAATCGGCGATGTGGTGGCCTTTCTTGCCAGCAAAAAAGCAAGCTACATTACGGGCGAAACCATCTATGTGGATGGTGGGCGTATTGGAATGAACTATACCTGCTGATCCTTTCGGTTCAGCCATTTCAGATTTCTGCAATTCATCGTAACATCCGGCGGGTGTTAACAAGGACAAAGAATAATGAGCGAAGCCTCTTTGTTTCCGACCATGTTCTGGAATGTTGTGAGAGATCCCGACATTTCTGAAAAAGTTGCGATAGATGCGAACGGGCAATCGGTCACCTACGGTGAATTGGGGGCGCTGGTGGCTGAGCGCGCTGAAGCGTTTCTAACAGCCAACAAACAGACTCCAGGCCGTATCGTTCTGATCCAGAAACGCACGATTGAATGTTGCGTTGATATTCTTGCTGGCATTTGCAGTGGTGTTCCCATTTCTCTCCTAAGTAATTCGGAAGCGCCGGCTTTATGTCAGAAAAAGATCATTAACATCAATGCTGTACGTATTATTGCTGATGCTGAAACCGAACAGGTTGCCCGGCAGATTATCGAAGGTACCCATGCCGATCTGGAAGCCCGTGTCCGGCAATCTGCGGCTGATAAGCCATATGAGATACCCGCTGCGCCTGCATCCGATCAGGAAGCTTTGGTGATCTTCACATCCGGTTCGACGAGTGAGCCGAAAGGCATCGCGCTCAGCCAAAACAACATCGCGGTCAACACGCATGGCGTGACCCAGATCATTCCGGTCACAAAGGAAGATCACCTGTTGCAGGTCATGCCGATCCACCACACGAATGGTCTGATGAACCAGATATTGTTGCCCTTGTCGATTGGTGCCCGGGTTACCCTGTTGCCCTATTTTGAACCACAGAGTTTCATGGAAGCTATGGCAAAATATCAGCCAACATACTTCACAGCTGTGCCGACCATGTTATCCCGTTTGCTGGATTACGATGTGCCTCCGGTGGGGATTGAAAATCTGCGTTTCATTCGGACCGGTGCAGCGCCGTTGCTGCCGGAATTGCAGAGAAAAGTTGAGGCGCATTTTAATCGTCAAGTGATCGTATCCTACGGCCAGACCGAGACCACCTGCACCAGTGCTGCCAACCCGCCAGATGCCCGAAAGATCGGCTCTGTGGGAAAGGCGCTGGAGGGGCGTGAAATTGCAATCCTTAATCCGGGGAAACCGGATCCGGTAGAGCCCGGGCAATCGGGTGAGGTCTGTTTTCGCGGGCCTTGCATTGCGATGGGGTTGGTCGGGGAGGAAGCATATGACCCTGACAACTGGTTTCGGACAGGGGATTGCGGTTATCTGGATGATGACGGCTATCTCTTTCTGACAGGACGGTTGAAGGATATCATCATTCGCGGTGGTGCCAATCTTTCGCCACGCCAGATCGAGGATGTGATCCTCGGCCATGCGGGCGTTGCTGCAGTTTCGGTGTTCGGGGTGCCGCACGCTGATCTGGGTGAAGTGCCTGTGGCTTGCATAGAACCGCTCGGGACAACCGCAGTCACACAGAGTGAAATCAATCAGCGCCTCGCTGAGAACCTATCTCCATCGCATCGGGTTCAGCATATCTATGAGTTTCATCGCCTGCCTCAAAACGCGATTGGCAAGGTGGATACGCGTTCCATGAAAGAAACCGTCCTGCAATTGCAGGAAAGAAGAGATACCAGCAAGCTAACCGTTCCCAGCGAAGACGAGGCGCCACTCGAATACATCAAGAGAACCCGGTACTATTACGCGACACTGGGGTTCGGCACGCCTTATGAATGGGCGGAAAATGCGGATATCCCTTTCACCAAATTGACGAAACCGCTTGAAGAATGTTCCGTTGCAATTGTGACCACAGCAGCACGCTTTCAACCCGATGCAGGACCGCAGGGGCCGGGTGCGCCGTACAATGCAAAAGCCAAGTTTTATGAGGTTTATGCGGGCAAGACGGACATAATTCCTGACTTGAAAATCTCACACATCGCGATTGACCGGGATAATACGCTGGCCGATGATGTCAATGCGTATTT
>CAWUJF010000083.1:0-9371 GCA_963922405.1 uncultured Hyphomicrobiales bacterium
TTCAGCATATGACGTGGCGATCACAAAAATTCTGAACGTTTTCTCCGACCGCGGTATTGAAGCTGAGTTTACTATCTTCAACTTTAATCGCGATACGGAGCGCGGCAAAGTTGGGGTTCAGTTAGCGAAAGATAGCGATATTGACCTGATCTTCACAATGGGCTCAGAATCAACAGCCTGGCTTTGGAGTGAATACAAGGACGGTGAGATCCCGGTTGTATCAGTAACATCGAAAGACCCCGTTATGCTTGGTCAGATTGCGGACTATGATGTGGGCTCAAGAAGTAACTTTGCATTTACATCGCTGAACATGCCTGTAGCGGCTCAGCTTGCTTATGTTAGAGAATTGAAGCCAGAGCTTAAGAATCTGGCAATTCTGGTGGATTCCAAAAACGTCAGCGCGATGGAAACCCAGGCACGTCCGATTGCTGAAGCAGCAATTGCACGTGGTGTTCGTGTGCTGAACCTTGAAGTGCAAGAGCCTGAAAACGCAAAGGCAGAGTTGGCTGAAATGGTTTCAGATGCAGTCGCTGCGATGAAAAAGAATGACTATAACCTGGAAAACAGTGTGTTTTGGGTAACAGGCTCCACGTCTGTATTCCGTGAAATGGAAACCATCAATAAACATTCTGATCGTGTTCCAGTACTCAGTGTTGTGCCTGAGGTTGTGAAGGAGGGAAGCAAGAGTGCCACTTTGTCAATCGGCATAAGCTTTGAATCCAATGCACACCTAGCAGCAATCTACGGCATCAAAGTGCTTGAAAAAGAAGCAAATGTTGGAGATCTGAATGTGGGCGTTGTGTCCCCTCCGGATATTGCCATTAACTTCCTCAAAGCACGGGAAATTGGATTAAAAGTCCCATTCCGCTTTGTCGAGGGTGCCAACTATATCTTTGATTATAAAGGAAAAGCAGTACGTTTCCGGGGCAAGCTACTGCAAGGCGGATAATCGAATACATTGTTAGAAGCCGTAATGGGTTTCGGAAATTGAAAGAGAATAGGTAATTAGCTTGATCCAGTTGGATTAGGGGGTTCAGGGATGTCTACAGCCATAGATCAACATAATGGATTTCATGACAAGAATTGGCATGAAAACATTGTCGAAAAGTCACTAAAGACAGCAAGCAATGGTTCCTTGTTTCTGCTTCAAACCGCGATTTTTGACATAATCAAATCATCCGCGGACGGGAAAGACAAGTTTGATGCTGTTCTCGAAACCGTAAGATACGCATTTGACTTTGACGCTGCATTCTTCTTTGCGATGCCGGACCAGACGTTAGAAAATGCTCTGTTCGTATCGACCGATGAATCCATTGAAAAGTCAGATATTCATACGGCAATCACACATTTCGGAACATCTGGGATGGGTGGTGCAATTCCGATATCCAAATCTCCAGTGGGTGACAAATATGACTACCAAAACGGTTTCTTCCAGTTTGTTTCCAAGGAACCTACAGATCGACTTAGAAAAGGTATTCTTGTTGGCCTTTCCAACAAACGCGACAATCTTGTAGAACATGAACTTCTTTCTTTGCAGGCAATAGCGCCGTCTTTCGGGTTGTTGTCAGATGTTCTGATTGCCGATCAACAGTTGATTGAGGCAAACGAGCGTTTCACATCTCTTTCAAATTCGCTGCCAGGTGTTGTTTACCAAAGAGTCGTGAGACCAAATGGTGAAATCCGGTATACATATGTAAGTGACTCTGCAATCGACATTTTCGGCATCTCTGCTGAGGAGATCCTGACTAATCCGAAGGCTCTGTTTGACTCCTATGCACCCGAATACAGAGACCAATTCAGAGAACGTCTCATTCAAGCTTCCAAGGATATGACCAAATGGGATGTGGAAGCGTCAATCATTATGCCAGATGGCACAATCAGATATACACACGCGGTTGCTACACCAGTGAAGCAAAGTGATGGTTCTGTCCTTTGGACGGGCGTTATTCTGGACGCCAGCCGCATTAAGGCAGCTGAACAGGAAGCGGCAGAGGCAGCTGATACAACTCGTAGAAACATCGTAGAGAGCCTTGGTCAGGGTTTTGTGATGTTCGACAAGGAAGACAAGCTGACATTGTTCAATGATACGTTCACGCAATTCTTTGCCAAGAACAACATGAAGGCTCATGAAGGTCAGACTTACGAAGATTTTGTGACCAATGAGATTAGAGCCTCATACCCTGAACAGATTTCTGTCAAACGCATCAACGGTATGTCTCAAGAGCGTATCGAAGCGCACAACGAGTCACGATCCTACAATGCTGAATATCACATGAAGGATGACCGCTGGCTGCAAGTGAACGAACATGTGACGAGTGATGGTAATACAGTGATTGTATACACCGATGTTACTGCAATTAAAGTCAGAGAAGCAAAGATCCAGCATATGGCCATGCATGATGCGCTTACTGGTCTTCCAAACAGAATGCTGTTCCGAGATAGAGGCAGGCAAGCTATTCGCGATGCGAAACGTTATCAGACGAATACTGCTATTCTCGCGCTTGATCTAGACAATTTCAAAACTGTAAATGATACGCTGGGGCACCCTGCTGGTGACAAACTTCTTCAAGAAGTGACAAGACGAATTTCTGCAAATGTGCGCGAAACGGACACGCTTGCCCGCCTGGGTGGTGATGAATTTGCCATTGTGATGCGAGATATCGATGATCTGAGCAATATTGAAAATATCTCAAAACGGGTTATCGAAGCGTTGGCACTACCGGTGGATTTGGACGGAAACCAGGTCATTGTGGGTGTAAGTATTGGTATCGCCGTTTGCGATAATGAAACGATTGACCATGATGAGCTGCTGAAGAATGCAGATCTGGCATTGTACAGAGCCAAGGCTGACGGCAAGAATACTTTCCGTTTCTTTGAAAAATCAATGGATGAGCTCACAAGAGCGCGCAGAAGAATGGAAAGTGATCTGAGAACGGCCCTTAACGAGAGCCATCTGGAACTACATTTCCAGCCGCAGGTTAATGTTAAACGCAGAGAAATAAGTGGCTTTGAAGCGCTCGTAAGATGGAACCATCCGGAGCGTGGCACAGTTTCACCAAATGACTTCATTACCATTGCTGAGGAAACAGGTCTGATTAACCAGCTCGGTGAGTGGGTACTTTACAACGCATGTAAATGTGCTGCCGGCTGGTCCAAGCCATCCAAGATTGCTGTAAACCTCTCTCCGGCGCAGTTCACGAAATCAGACATTGTTGATTATGTAGAGAAAGTGTTGGAAAAAACAGGACTTGATCCAACCCGTTTGGAGTTGGAAATTACGGAAGGTCTGTTGTTACATAATACGGCTGACACCCTGGACAAACTTTATCGTCTGAAAGGTCTTGGAATAAGCATCGCAATGGATGACTTCGGAACAGGTTATTCCTCCTTGGGCAACCTGAGAAGCTTCCCATTTGATCGTATCAAGATTGATAAGTCCTTTGTGCTTAACCTGGAAACCAATCCTGAGTCTGCAGCTATCATTAAAGCTGTGGTCGGATTAGGTAAGAGCCTGGGTATGAATACCACTGCTGAGGGCGTGGAAACATTGAGGCAGTTGCAGCACTTGCAAGTGGAAGGTTGCTCCGAAATTCAGGGCTTCTACTACAGTCATGCAAGGCCTAACTCGGAAGTAGAGCAACTGCTTTCCGGTAAAGTCGATGGATTTAATTCACTCGGTCTGAATGAATTGGTATTCTAGAAATTTGCTACGCTGGTAACAAATCTTTTACCTCACTGCCGGGCCAGCAATCTCTCGCTGGCCTTACAGAGTTAGCATAGGTAAAATTGCCATCGAGACCATGGATCTGCTTTCGAGATCCCACATACAGACCATGTTTGTCTCGTGGCGCTGGCCTTTTCAATCTGCAACATCAATACCAATGTCAGTTGCTACACGATATGCCAATTTACAATACAAGCTACCGGGCGTGAAAGTTCCGTGATTTTCGACTAGAAATGCCGCTGCTCGGAGGCAAATTTTAGGAAACCGACATTTAACTTCTTCCCATTCTCTTTTTTCACTCCCTGTCAGGACATAAAGCACTTGTGCTTCTGACACTTGACGCCGAAATCATAGTCTGTAGAGAGGTAATATGAGTGAAAATTATGTTGCACTTTTGGGTACCAAAGGTGGTCCTGCTATACGAACCGGGTCCGCTAACCCCACATCTAGTCTTCTGGTTATGAACAATCAAAAGGTAGTTGTTGATTGCGGGCTTGGAGTAACGCGTGGTCTAGTTGATCAAGGGGTTGCTTTGAAAGAACTCGACCTAATTTTCATCACACATTTGCATTCAGATCACTATCTCGAGCTAGGACCACTAATACACACCGCTTGGACCGCAGGGTTGAATACTCCTCTAACCGTTTTTGGTCCTTTAGGTACGGAGGAGTACTGGCGCAATTTTCTTACATCAATGAAAGATGATATTGAGCTACGAATAAAGGACGAGGGAAGACCAGACCTAGACAATCTGATTTCATTTCGCACTATCGATGAAGGTGATGTGTTAATTGAACATGGCGTCAAAGTAACCGCAATACGGAATGAACATCCTCCATTAGTGGACACATTCGCGCTGAAATTTTCCGCTTGTGATCATGTTGTGGTATTTTCCGGCGATACAGCATATCTTCCGCATCTTAGTGAATTCGCGAAAGATGCAGACCTACTTATACATGAAGCTATGCTCACAGAAGCGCTGGATTCACTGTTAAAACGCGTTGGAAATGGTGATGACCGTCTGATGCAGCATTGGCTTCGTTCTCACACGAAAGCTGAAGATGCAGGAAAAATCGCAAATGACGCTCAAGTAAAAGCGCTGGTGCTAAATCATCTTATTCCGGCTGATGACCCCGAATACGGGCACAAACACTGGATCGACGCAGTCAAGTCAACCTTTAGCGGAAGTGTTCACATTGGGAAAGACGGAATGCGGGTCCATTTCTGAGAGCAACAAACTGGAAGAACAGGCAATGTCAAAGGAAGGCTTGACCAAACTCATTGATCAATATCTGTCTGCATACAGTGAAAAGGATGCAGCAGGCTGTGCAAAGGCTTTCACGTCGGAAGGTGCGTTGTATTCTCCTTATGGTCCACCGGCAAAGGGGAGCCAGGCTATTGCAGAAACCCACATGGAATGGTTTGCCGATCCGGAAGAGGACAAAAAGCTAGAAATGCTCGAATTTCAGCAGTTCGGTGAAAGCGGGTATTGCCTTCTCAGTTGGTCTGCAAAAGTTCCGAACCAAGACACAGATGATGGGTATGAGATCGCAAGTGGGAAATCCTTATGCATTCTGTCAATCCAAAAGGATGAAGTGTTGTTCAGGCGACTAGCATTGATACCCGATACAATCTGATCATTAAATCGCTCATCTGCCTAAAACGGATCAGGATAGAAAATCACTAACGATCATGTTGAACAAATCCGGTCGTTCCAGATGTGCTGCGTGGGAACAGTTTGGCATCACTGCAAGACTGGCATCCGGAATATTGTTCCATAGTTCTTCAATCTGTGGCCAGCGATAAGTACGATCGGCTTCTCCCCAAACAATCAATGAGGGGCACACAATATGTGGGAGGTTATCCGTCCTTGACCAGACTTCCATAGCCTCCAAGCCGGCCAACAAGGCCTGCATGGAAGAACGTTCGGCTATTGCTGCACAATTTTCAAATTCCTCAGCTGCTTCGGTTTCCAGAAACCAGGTTGCAGAAATACGCCGCGCCGAAATACCGACGCCATCTGCCTGAACGCGTTCCCGCGAGGTCTGGAAGGTCTCAAACCGCCCAGGCAGATTTCCAGTGGATGCAGTTCCGTAAAGTATAAGCCTTTCAATCCGATCCGACGCAAGCGCTACCATCTCCTGGACAATCATTCCTCCCATGGAATGACCGAGGAGCTGGAAGTGTTCAATGTTCCGTTCACTCAGTTCATCAAGGACATGTTCTGCAAATCCATTGATTGTGTTGGGGGCTTCCAGAGCAGCATTGTCAGCAAATCCGGGAAGATCCAAGGTTACTAATGGTCTGTCACGACCCAGCTCTTTCTGCAATTCCCATTGGTCGCTCCCGCCCATGAAACCATGAACAAGAACTAATGGCAGTTCTGTCACTTGCGTTGGCCCTGTACAATGCGATCAAGGATCATGGCGCAGAATAGGATTGAGAAACCGGCAAGAATACCCTGCCCCACATTGGCGTATTGCAGAGCTTCAAGCACATCTTCACCGAGCCCTTTGGCCCCAATCAAGGACGCAACAACAACCATCGCCAGCGAAAGCATGATCGTCTGATTTATTCCTGCCCGAATTGAAGGACCCGCTAATGGTAGGTCTACTTTTCGGAGCAGATACCATTTGTTGGCACCAAACGAAATGGCAGCTTCCCGCACATGTTCCGGTACACCACGAAGCCCGAGAACGGTCAGACGAACCACCGGTGTGCCGCCAAAAATCATCGTTGTAACAACGGCTGCTGGTTTACCCGTCCCAAAGAATGCGATCACAGGGATCATGAACACAAATGCAGGCATGGTCTGCATAAAATCCATGATTGGCTGGATAACTGCGTATAGTCTTGGCCGTCTGGCGCAGAACATGCCCAATGGGATGCCGATTACAATCGACAAACACGCGGCGGTTCCCAGCAGTGCCAAGGTTGTCATTGCTTTTTCCCAGAAACCCAGAAAACCCATATAAGCCAGAAATGCACCTGAAAAAATGGCAGTCCTTGGCCCCGCCGATAGCCAAGTCAGTAGAATGATAAAACTTGCCACAACGATCCATGGTGTCTGCACAAAGATCAGTTCCAATGCATCCAGCATCAAACGGATCCCGTAGGTGATGAAATCAAACAATGCATCACCGTTTGTCACCGCGAAGGTGAAAAACCCTTCGACCCAAGAAATCGCTGTTAGCCGGATTTCCGGAATGGTTGGAAAATCACTTAACAACGGGAAACTACCCGGGAAGCTATAATGGAGCATGGCCGCTCCCACGATCGTAGTCATGAATACCGCACTTAGAACCATATCTCTTGGTGGCATTGCATGGCGCATGGTCTTGTCAGACAACCATTCGGAAAAACGTACTTCCAACACAGAGTTCGCAACTATGCTTTGAATGATTTTCGCGATGATCAGTACTACTAAGCCAGATAATGCAATCCAAATACCACTTTCCTGAATCTGATCCGCTTCGGCTCGGATTCCACCAATCGCATCTTCCAATGATTGAACCGTTCGTTTGTAGACATCCACTTTGTCTGACTCATTTTCGATCGCTGATGCCAATTGTTGGCGTCGCAACTCGAGCGTACCTTCAATAGAAGCAATCCTCTCACGAGCCTCTGCAGCAAGATCTCCAAACAAGCCCAGTGCGATGCGGACAAATCCAATTGCTTCCACAATCAAAAAAGCAACAGCCCAGCTCCATAGTCCTCTGGCGCCAAACCAGATCGGACCAAAAATGCCAGCCATAAGATTGAATGTGGGCTTGAAACTTGATTGCTTACCAATCTGTTCGAACTGCTCTGCGTAATATTCCGGATTGGTTCGAACAAAGGTGCTGACCTGGTTCCTTCGATCTGCCTCCAATGCATCCGCGGCAGCATTGCGTGCATCAAGAGCGGGATTACTTTGTAACTGCTGGTTCATGAGACCTCTGTTCCCTCGATAACTGTTCGCAACACATCTGCGCGGGTTATGACGCCCACATCAGCACCGCCATCTTCCACAACGATCGGCGCGTCATCATCAATGGCTTTTTGAATAATGGTGCTGAGGGATTCACCCTCGTTTATTCTCAAGTTAGATTTTGAAATTTTCCCGCCTTCTGATTTGAACTTCTCAATCGGGTTCATAACCGCATGGGCGCGAACTACTTTCAGCCTGGAAATGCCAGCAACAAAGTCTGCCACATAATCGTCAGCAGGGTTCATTACGATCTCTTCAGCAGTCCCTATCTGTACCACGCGCCCGTCGCGCATTATGGCAATCTGATGTCCCACTCTCACGGCTTCATCAAGATCGTGGGTAATAAAAACCGTTGTTTTATTCATTACTTTGGAGAGCCCGATAAACTCATCCTGCAGCTGTCTGCGGATCAATGGATCCAGCGCACTAAATGGCTCATCCATCAACAATACGTCAGGATCGGCAGCTAGCGCCCTTGCAAGGCCAACCCGTTGTTGCATACCACCGGAAAGCTCATGGGCAAACTTATTACCCCAGGCGCTCAATTCAACAATGTCCAGTATTTTTGCAGCCTGACGCATTCGCTCATGCTTGCTGATGCGACGGATGTCCAGCGGCATGGCCACATTGTCGAGTACTGAGCGGTGTGGCAAAAGCGCAAAATTCTGGAAAACCATTCCGATCTTGCGGTTACGGAAATCTCTCAGTTGTTGCTGATCGAGGCCCATCACATCTGTGCCCTCAATCTCGATACTGCCTGCGGTGGGTTCAAGCAGACGATTGAAATGTCGAACCAATGTGGATTTACCGCTTCCCGACAATCCCATCACACAGAAGATTTCGCCCCGAGGAATTTCCAGGTTTACATCCGCAACTCCCACAACGGCGTTGAATTTCTCAAGGACCTCTGCTTTGCCCAACCCATCTTTTTGTATCGCAGCCAAGGCTGCATCCGCTTCTGCACCAAAGATCTTCCAGACGCCAGAGACCTTAATCATAATATCGTCTGACTCAGTACTGCTTTTTCCGGCCACTCGTTTTCACCATTCAAGTCTAATTTCTTATATGGTGAGTGACACCATCAAAATGGACAGTGTCACTCTCAACTAAATGTCTGTTAGAGACCTAACCAGGCATCAACACGATCAGAATTTGCTGCAACCCATTCTTTTGCAACATCTGCCGGATCTTTGCCCTTACCGGAAATTTCATAGGCAAAGTTTGAAACATCGTCTGCCTGGAGGCTGAATCTTTCAAAGAATTCAGCGATAGCTGGAGAGCGGTCAGCCAGAGATTTTGACCATGCGATCTGAACGTTTTTCAAAGCGTCTTTTGTTGCAACCTTTGACTTGTTATACCAATCAGGATCGTCAGACGGCTGAACCATCACATATTTCTCTGCTTCAAATTTTGGCTCAGAGAGCATTTTCACATCAAACTGATACCAAATGGCATGCGGCTTGTAACAGTAGAATGCATAACCTTCGTCTTTCGCAATCGAATCTTTCACGCGCGCGGTTTTCACACTCTCTTCCGCTCTGACTGGCTCAATGAAATCCAAAAGGCCATAGTCACGTACTTTCACTTCGTTCACGTTCGCCGACGCCCAGCCCGGCGCGCCGATCCACATCTCGCCTTTGCCGTTGCCATCGCTGTCCATCAGAGCGGCCACATCGG
>CAWUJF010000084.1:0-9347 GCA_963922405.1 uncultured Hyphomicrobiales bacterium
AGGCATTGAAGAAGGAAAGACCCAGGCTGTTTCCAAGGGTTTGACCCGCGGGCACAACCTGTCAGTCATCCGTCCGGCTTCCGGTTCCGGGTCAGAACCTCAGGGTTCTGCCGGTGGCTCCGGTCCGACAGCCTCCAAGACAACCAATGTGGTGGCGGGCTCCTTGTCCCAACGCACCACAGCGATTGCCGCCAACCTCAATGAAGGTGCAACTGCCTTCAAGCGGGATTATGAGGCGGAAGCGGAGCTTGATGCAGAGTTTGGCGAAGCGGAAGTGGCAGAAGCAGCTCCTGCGCCAGTGGCAAACACCAATGAGCAGCGGGCGAAAGCCTTGATGCAGGGTTACACCGGCAACTCATGCGATGAGTGCGGTAACTTCACCATGGTGCGCAACGGCACTTGCGAAAAATGCGATACCTGCGGCGCCACCAGCGGCTGTAGCTAACAATTATCGGGAATTTATCCGGGGGAAGAAAACCCTGTGTCAGAAATGGCACGGGGTTTTTTGGTGTGGGGGGATTTTTCGAAATTCACGCCAGCGGTCGAAGCACTGAGCAAAGCGAAACTACCCGTGCGATCAAAAATTGGTGGGGGGTGCGGGGTTCGAACCCGCAACAACTACCATCTCAGGGTAGCGCGTCTACCAATTGCGCCAACCCCCCAATTCTGGTGGCCGTGGTGAGATTCGAACTCACACTGAACGCATTCTGAGTGCGTCACCTCTACCAGTTGGGCTACACGGCCGAATTTGGTGGGAGAGGTAGGATTCGAACCTACGATGTTTACCCCGTGGGTGCCGCGTTTACAGCGCGGTGCCTTCGCCTCTCGACTCACTCTCCCGATGTGGTGCGGATTGCAGGGATCGAACCTGCACTGGACAGATTTTAAGTCTGTTGCCTCTGCCAATTGGGCTAAATCCGCAACAAACAGACACGGCAAAGCGCAAAATGCGATTGTAAAGCTTTAGGTTTTGGGAAGAAAAAAGACGTGCGCAACCTACGCTTTGCCAGCTGTTATGCTAACAATAGGTAATGATATAATTTGTGGTTGCTTCTCATAGTCATGCGAGGGCGTTTACGTGAACGGTTGAAATTTGTCAACGGTATTAGCGAAAAGAAGGTTAGCTCTTGGTCGGAACATCTAACAATGATTGATTTGAAAGAGGCGACAAAAGTTAATCTACGCGTTTGAGTCTATAGACACGGAATGAGAGGTATACGCCGGGAACTACAAAGAAAATACATATTAGTACAAAACCTATAAAACCGACCGTGTAAGTGCCATCGGATTTCAATAATGTAAAAAAGTCAAACTGATAAAAGAAAAAATAACCGAAAATTGCCGAAATTAGGAACATTGGCATAGTCACAAGAAATCTTTTCAAAATTATTGAAAGCCAATTACCACTAACTCTGAGACTGCAACCACAGTTCGCGCATTTGTAAGGTGACTCTGCCTGCAATCCAAAAGAACTTCTTTTGAGTGGTTCACCCACAGCCTTCACAGGCACCAAAACTCTGCAATCCGGGCATCTGAAACCAGCCAGTTTGTCTAAAAGCTGAAAATAAGATCTGATCATTTTCTTATCTTACAATATGAACAACTGCTAAGAAAATAAGCTTAACTCATCAAATGTAAAAATGCTTAGAATTTAAATTATTGGAATAGATACAATTCCGTGACATGATTCGGTTCATGACATTTGGAGTTTTCATTCATCGGACGGATTCCATCTATGATGATATTCCATCCGAGCGCTATCAATTTCCCAAACAATACCTCGCAAGAGCACGGGAATGTGTCGGCGATTGGATCATTTATCTAGAACCGAGCAAGGTTAAAGGTACAAAGGGGTATTTTGCTGTAGCAAAAGTCCAGCAGATCATTGCTGACTCCGAGATTGAAGACATGTATTTTGCCATAATTGAGCCTGGGACATATCTTGATTTTGGTAATCCAGTACCATTTCGAGAGCCTAAAGGGATTGTGGAACGAGGCCTCTTAAACAGTTCAGGAAAAATTTCTGGACGTGCTCAGGCCGCAGTTCGATCGCTTTCAGAAGAAGACTTCACAAGAATTATCGAATATGGACTAAGTCAAGACAATGCGATCTTGCCACGCACTGAATCATTGATAAGTAAAAATGGATTGGAGGAATCTCAAGAAACATTTACCTACATGTCTACCAGAGAACGTGTCGACCTATTAACAAGCCGAACTATCCGAGACCGGAACTTCCGAAAAAGAGTTTTGCTGGCATATGGAGAGCGATGTGCCATAACCGGCCTACGTTTAATAAACGGCAAAGGGCGAGCCGAGGTCGAGGCTGCACACATACGTCCAGTGGAGCACAATGGTCCAGATATTGTAAACAACGGGTTGGCTTTATCTGGCACTGCCCACTGGATGTTTGACAGGGGATTAGTTGGCATTTCAGACAGTCTAAAAATTATTGTTTCAAGACAATCAAATGACTTCGAAGCTATTAAATCTATGATCAATGAAACGGGTACCGTTTTGGGCCCAATTCGAGCGTTAGAAAGACCGCATCCTGAGTTCTTGAAGTGGCATAGAGAAAATTGTTTCAAGAGCTAGAGTTTGTAACAGCAAGCAGCCCCGCTTCCCAGCCTCACTCCTCCATCAACAGCTCGTGCGGCTCTGTCTTTAGTGCGTTGGCCAGTGCTTCGATGGTTTCAAGCGTGATGTTCGCCTGCCCCAGCTCGATCTTGCTGATGTAAGACTGGTCGGCATATTTGCCCTTGTCGTCACCCGTTTCATAGGCATTGATCCGCATGGCAAGCTCTTCCTGCGAAATGCCTACGGCCACTCTGCGCTCGCGAACCCGCTGCCCGAATCTCTGTTTAATGTCCATAAAAACAGGAAGCAGACTTCACAAGAAACGTTCTAAGTAATATATTACCTATTGTGCAGAGATTTTGTTTGTTCCATTGGAGAAATCTCGTGCATTACAACTTCTTCGAAGACCTGTTTGACACCTATCAGTCGCTGTCCACATTCATGCAGCTGGCCTGGCTGGTAATGCCGTTTGTGTTCATCTGCATGATGTTTGCAACCTGGCTGCTACACAAACGGCAGAGCAGAGAGCTGGAGGCAGAGATCGAACGCCGCGCGGTCGAGCGTTATGTGCTTGATCTGGGCAACCGTGAAGCTTACGCACCGCCCTCTTCATACGCTCGCCCCGCACCCTACCCCCGCCCCTCACACCATCGCACCCACGAAACCTCCACTCCCACAGTCACCCAGTCCTATATAGAACTGGAAGAAAGGATGATTGAGCGGGATGGACATGAGGTGGAGGGTTAGGATGAGGAATTATGGGAAAAACCACCTCCCCCTTGTAGGGACGTTGGCGAGGCATAATTCAGTCTTGCCAGCTATCCAGCTGGCGCGCGTTCACGAGCTTGCAGTTTTGACTAGTCGTCAAAACCTTGCTCTGCCACGCAGGGGTGGTGCAATACGGCAAGGGTACCTCTCTTCGTGGCCGTTGGCCAGCAGACAAGCGCAGCGCCGTCGAGAGGCAGGGCAAGCTGAGGCGGCTAGCCGAAGCGCCAGCCTGCGAACGGGCGTTTGGGCGGAGCCCGAACGAAGACAATCAAAGCCACTCAGGCGTGGTGCAATACGGCAAGGGTACTTCTTTCCCTCCGTGGCAGGGCAAGCTGAGGCGGCTAGCCGAAGCGCCAGCCCGTGAACGGACGAAAGCACGGATGTGCTTTCGGAAAAGTATGAAGTTAAGCGGAAGAGGATATGGACGTTCCCCACACACCGTCCCAACCATCCTCTTGAGTGCAGCCGCGCCCCGGAGAGCTAAGCACACGGGCTCTCCGGGGAGATATCTTCGGGGCTTGTACAGTTTGTTTTCTGTCAAATAAAAGACGGCTTATCAAACTGCTGGAACTGGCTGGGATTGTCAGTTTGCCGATACCCATTTAACCGACGATCAAACAATGCACTGTCGTGCGCTTCAAGCGTTGCGGTGTCGTCCTTCATCGGATTCATTTCTCTGGCGTATTCGAGGGTCTCGATCTTGTCCTTCTGGGCATAAAGGGCCGGCAGAAAGTTCTCAAACGTTCCGACCTCGATTACGTTGTGCCTTTGCCATGCAGCGAAAAACTCCGGGCCATACGTTTCGGAGATCTTCCTGTTGATCATTGTCGAGACAAAGCCGTTGCCGGAAGCGCCAATGACCACTTCGTAGTGATAGTGAACACCCAGATGTTCCGGCCCGTCAAAGACATCCTTGAAATGGATGCGTAACATCATGACTGACCCGATAACCGGCAACACCTTGCCCATGGCCCAGCCGTCTTCTCCCACATAGAAGACCTTGCCCTTTGCATCGACCGGATATTTCCAGCCGTAGACAACATATTGCCTCGCCTCACGAATTTGGATATGGCACCCGGTTTTTGCGGTTCCACCCGGCCCTAAGTTGCCTGATAGCGTTGCGCTGTAATGATCGACAGGATGCCACAACAAATATCCAGGCACCGCCTCACCCTCATACCCGGGTATATCGCGCAGCCGTACTTTCAGATTGGGAAAATTCAGAAACCACCAATGGAGCATTTCTGCACGGACACCACGCAACAAAGAATGGTTCAGCACCACGCAAAACTGCCCGTTGTCCCGCTGATGAATTTCAAACAAGGAGGATGTGACCGGTTTCAGGCTCCAGCCAAAGTCACGTGCTAGTGGCATCTGCGGGTTGGTCATGGGTATGACTTTATTGGTTCACACCAATTACGCAATTCAATTCCCAGTTTGTTCAGAAATGGCTGAACCCTCTCCAATCTGGAAATGTGAGCCTGGCTCTCACCAACCAGTGTCCACCCAAGATCGAAGAAAATCCATTTTGCAACCATTTCCGGATTATCTTACCATCACATTTGCTATGCAAGCGCAGCGCAGGAAAACTATCAATGACACTTCAACCGGAATTGTGCGGAGAAACCATCCATCTTCGTCCCCTTCGCGAAGCAGATCGCGTGGCCTTAACCGAAGCTGGGAGTGACCCTGAGATTTGGGATCAACACCCTGATACCGAGCGTTATAAGCCGGAAAACTTCACCCGGTTTTTCAACGAAGCCCTTGCCTCCGGTGGTGCACTAATCGTCGAAGAGAAAAACACCAAGCGTGTCATTGGCACGTCACGATACCATAACCTTGATCTCACTGGCGGGCATGTGGAGATCGGATGGACTTTTCTGGTGAAAGATCATTGGGGTGGACCCACAAACCGGGAATTGAAGGCACTGATGCTGGAGCATGCGTTCGGGATGGTTCCGTGTGTCCGGTTCAAGATCGGTGCGAGCAATTACCGGTCCCGCCGTGCAGTGGAAAAACTCGGAGCCAGATTGTTGGACTTGGATAGCAGATCGAAAGACGATAGCGTTTTCTATGAGATCGACAGTCAATCTTTCAACAGTTCACAAACAACCGGTTAGCGCTGACTCATGGTTTGACTGTCAAACCACTCTCCAAATTAAGACAAAATTATCGCGCGCGCGGTAAATTCCTTCACCTGCAGTTTAACGAAGGGATGTTCATTAATGTCATCCAAAACGCTTTTTATAGTCCTGATCCTGGCATTGATCGCGGGTGCGGCACCCAAGACCATAAGCATGGTGCAGGCCAGCAATGATTATGCAACCGCAGAATACCGGATTGAAGATGAGATCAAGGATGGACGCACTGTTCTCTACTTCAGGGATTTGAAACATTTGACGCGCATACCTGAGAGCGTCCGCGACGTTAAAGGCCTTTGGCATCTCAACGCTGTTTCGGCAAAACGTCTGACAGATATTCAATCGCTCAACGGCCTCCCAGAACTAAAAAACCTGCAGCTTGGAGACACGCGCATTTCTGATTTGAAACCGCTATCCGGCCTTAAGAACCTGGAAGTGCTGGACATCCGGCACACCTGGGTGGAAGACTTACAACCGCTTACGCAAATACCGCGACTTCGATGGCTGCAGATGAATGCTCTGGGAGTGGAAACGCTGTGCCCTTTAAATGACGTCCGGTTTCTCGACTGGCTTAATCTGCACAAGAGTTACGCCAAGGATGGATCGCAGAAGTGTTTTTCAGAGCTTGAAGACAAGGTTACTGAACTTGGTGGTGGCGCATCCTACAAACAAAGCTATATTCCGAGTAAGCCATATCTCTGGAAGGTCTCATTCGGGCGTTTCCTTGAATGGCTTGAGTGGTCCTCATAATTCTGAGGCCAGAATTTTGCAGAGAACCGGAATAAAGTGAGGGATACGAAATTGAGCAGAACGATCGAGGACGTCCAGCAATATCTCAAAACTGTGGCCGGTCGCCAGGGGTTCAATTCTTGGATGAACCCAAAGGTGGTCACGGCTGAATCGGACCTGCTTGAGTTGGAAGTGGATGTGCGCCCCGAGATGACACAGCATCATGGCTATGTGCATGGCGGGATTGTAACCGCTTTTGCTGATACGGCCGCTGCCTGGTCTGCAGCCCTTGCCTCGCTTGAGGATGTGGTAACCTCAAACTTTACAGTCCATCTGATGGCGCCTGCGATGGGAAACAAGCTCAAAGCTGTGGCAAAACCGGTCAAGGTTGGCAGATCAAATGTCACCGTTAGCGTCAATGTCTACTCGGTAGATGAAGACCAGCAGGAAAAGCTCTGTGCCACGACCCTCTCCGCAATCGCTGTAGTTCGGGATCGCGGAGGCAAACTGTAACCGCTGGCTAACGGCTGCAATAGCAAATTACATGTGATGGAAGTGGTGCACCCAGCATTCGTTCACGAACTTTTCCATTCCGTCTGGAATATGGGCTACTGACCAATCCTGCCCTGCGAATTCGCTCAGACTTGCCTCATCGCTCCAGTCAGAAATCATGGCGTATTCATCCGGGCTGAGCTCGGTCGGGCCGCCGACAACAACGTTTTTGCAACCCTCAAATGCGGTTACGGAGCCCAAAGCCACGGTTTTGAACAGTGGCTCGAATTCCTCTCTCAACTCAGGCTTGATCCTGACGCGATAGATGCGTGTTATCATGTACAACGTTCCAAATTTCCAATTCAAAAACTTATAGTTTGAGATAGTATCTGCTGCAATTGGTCCGCATTTGGAATTATCCGTAATTGCAGTCATCAAACGCGATGGGGAGTAAGTTAGTGGAAAGTGAGAACAAATGCTTAGGAGTTTATCCCACGCTTGCAGCCTCAGATGTGACAGAGACCTGCAACTGGTATGTGGAAAAACTCGGATTTACGATCCGTTTCATTCTGGGAGAACCACCGGTCCATGGTGCCATATTGTTTGATGAGGCTTGTGTGCATTTTCGGAAAGGCACGCCTCAACTCAATGATAATTGGCTCTATTTTCACATCACAGATGTGGATGCAATGCATGAACATGCCAAAGCCAATGGAGTGGAAATTACACTAGAGCCTGAAAGCAAGCCCTGGGGTATGAGAGAATTCAATGCGATTGACCTGAATGGCTACCAGATCCGTTTTGGCCAAAATCTGGTGGATACGGGTTAGTTGCGGCATTTCGAAAGTAGTATCGGAGGAAATGATGCATAGATCGAGACTTGGATGTTTGGTGATTGATTGCCCAGCAGAAGATGTGGTGGATGCCGCGGCCTTCTGGGGTGCAACGCTTGGCGGTGTTGTGGAGGTTGATGAGGACGGTGGCTATGCGCAAATCCATGATCAGGGTGAATTGAAGGTTCTGGTGCAGGCGGTAGACCATGCAGCCCGCGTTCACATAGACATTGAGGCGGATGACAAGGACGCGGAAGTTGCACGCCTCGAAGCGCTTGGTGCAACCGTGGTAACACGCGTCAAACGATGGATCGTCATGGAAGCACCCACCGGGCACCGCTTCTGCGTTGTGAACCCGCAAAGTGATGTGTTCGAACACCGGGCAAAATCATGGGATGATTAACTGAGCCGAATAGCCTCGAAGGTTGAATTGAGGCATAGGACGCTATCAATCTGAATTCAGCTTATCCAGTTCATCGACGATGCGTGCCACATTTTCCTCAACTGATGCGGTGCTGGTATCAACGATAATCCGATCACCCTGCCAAGGCTCATAGTTCCGATTGATCACCGCTTCCCAGTCGGGACACATATGACCCTCAATATCGCTTTGTCTGCCTTCTACCCTCGCCCGATGAACTGCTTCATCTGAGCACACCACCTCCACATTGAGAAGGTTTGCATTTCCTTCTTTTGCAGTATTAGCCCACAATTCCCGGGTAATCTCCAAAGGATTGACCATGTCAGCGATCACATTGAAGCCAAGCAGCAGATTGTCTTTCGCCACGGCTGCAAGCGCCAGATATCCCAAATCTTCGACGGATGGCAGTTTAAGGACGCTCCTGTGCATCGCGGTTTCGGCTGAATCAACTCTGAGATGAATTGCATTGATGCGAGGTGCCAGTTGCCTGGCAAGTGTTGTCTTGCCAACACCTGGAAGCCCTGAAAGTGAAACCAGAAACGTCATGGCGCGAAACTATCATGATCCAATTTGGAGAGACAGGATTATCTCTCGCAATCCAAACACAGGTTGCAGAAATTTGCGGTGGAATTCCAATTGACAATACAGGGTTCAGGGCATGAAACTGACGGTGTGACCGCAATTTTGGAGGAGCGGATGGCTACAGAAATTCCGCAAAGCATGGAGCAAGAATTTCGCCAATGGAATGATGGCGATGGCATTTCCTTGGAAACATGGGCAGAATGCAGCGGTAATTACGCGTTGGCTGTGGGATATGCAGCGTTGTTCTGGCCAGAATTCAAAGTATTTGGCAAATATATTTTGCACGAATATTTGCCACCAGAATCAGTTACCCAATGGGAAACCGAGAGCCATCTTACACCAGGGCAAATTGAGGCAATGTTAAACCATATCCATTTGTCTGATTTACATCCAGGTGACGAAGGAAATCTGACAGCAGACAAACTTATTTTCATCGGGAACAGGTTGAAGGAGATCTATAAGGCCAAACTGGCTTGGTTATATCCTGATCGACCCTGTGAAGTGCATTTTTCCATTCCCGAAAATCCGGATGATTACCGCGGCTATGAGCTTACCTTCTGGCAAAAGATTTGGGATGATTAATTCACTGCAGAATCGTAATTGACAACTCAGGGTTCAGGGCATGAAACTGACGGTCTGACCGCATTTTTGGAGGAGCGGATGGCTGAAGGTATTCCGGACGGACATACAGACGTTGCATTGGAACTGATCGATCTGGATCGATATCCCATCGCGGATACTACCCATGGCGAAGGAGCGCAGTTTCTCAAAGAATGCCAGGATCAGATGGATCGTGACGGATGG
>CAWUJF010000085.1:0-9215 GCA_963922405.1 uncultured Hyphomicrobiales bacterium
ATACGAAATTTGAGATTTGCAAGAGGGATTAATCGCACAGCAAAACTTTATTGATTCTCAACTCTTCTTAGAAATGGACAAGTATGAGTTGTGCTCGGAAAAATAATTAAAAAATGAGACTTTTAGTCCAATTTTCATGTATAAGTTGTGCCGATTTCTTGAAATGGCCTTATTCTGCTCAACATGTCTCCAAATTTGGAGGCCAAATTAACCTTGTTGCCTCAGATGGGTCCGGTTCGTTGAACCCGGTCTTTACCCCCCATATCCCCCGGCCATAATGAACCGGACCGCATCCAGGCCATTTAAGTCCCCATACCCCTTAACCGGCCACAGCTTGTGAGCCGGGTTTTTTTGTCTGGTTTCAGGAGATCACAGTCCGGTAATTACAGCGGCACCCAGGATGGCGGAAGGGTTTCCCTCACTATCGCTGGATTGAAGAATGAGGGCAGTGGAATCATAACCGCCACGTTTTAATTCTGAAATAGGATATTGCATACGCAACCCATTTGCCTTGATCATACCAAGTGCCTGAGAACTGTGAACCACATTGTGGTAATCCAGTGTTTTCCCGGCGTTCTCACCGCGGGCAATCTTTACAGTCTCGGTCTTGTTAAAAGAGATCATGAACAGGGAAGCTTCGCCAACGCCTTCAACACGGTCGATGTCGATGTTCAGACTTCCGCCTTCAAGCGTGGCTTTGATAGGGATGACCATGCCCTTCTTGCTGATGTCGTATTTGTTGACGATGGATTCCAGCTTGCTTCCACGAGATCCGACCTCATGACTACGGCCATTGATCACTGCCTGCGGAGTGTACACCTGACGCTCGCGCAAACTGCGTGCATATCTGTATTGACGTTCAGTATTGGCTCTGGAAGCAAATGTATCTTTCCAACCGAGATAGTCCCAATAATCCACATGCCAACTCAGGCCGAGAATTTCATTCGACTTGGCAAATTCACCGATGACATTGTCGGCCGGAGGGCAGGAATAGCAGCCCTGGCTTGTAAACAGCTCGACGACGCCCTTGGGATAAACAATATCCGCAGCCTGAGCGGAACTCAGTCCGCCAGCAAAGACCAATGCGGCGATTATTGACTTGATCTTACTCTTTAGCACTGGATTTCCCCATCCATTATCTAACTGGGCATATATATAAGCAGCCCTTAAACTTCCAATAAGGTAAATAAAAAGCCTTTCAAATGCGACTCACAAGTGAGTGACGGCGCAAGGTTAGTTAATGGTTCATTTAAAAACAAAACCGCAATTTCGACAAGGAAATTGCGGTTTGAGTGTCTTTTTTGGTTTACTGCAGTCAGGCTGCTTTGTTCAGATTTCTCAGCACATAGTGCAGGATGCCGCCTGCTCTGTAGTAATCCAGCTCGTCTTCCGTATCGATGCGAACGAGTAGGCTGATGGTTTTCTTTGACCCATCTGCATAAGTGATCTCTGCATCAAGCTTCTGGCGTGGCTTCAGATCTGAAAGGCCCTGGATTGTAACCTGCTCGTCACCCTTCATGCCGAGGCTTTCCCAGCTGTCGCTTCCTGTGAAGACCAAAGGCAACACACCCATACCGATCAGATTTGAACGGTGAATACGCTCGAAGCTTTCTGTAATCACTGCCTTAACGCCAAGAAGACGTGTACCCTTCGCAGCCCAGTCTCGTGATGAACCAGTGCCGTATTCCTTACCAGCGAAGATAACCAGTGGTGTTCCCTCTTCCTTGTAACGCATGGCCACGTCATACATGGCACCCTGATCACCTGAAGGATAGTGTTTGGAGAAACCACCTTCCACATCTTCAAGCATCTGGTTCTTGATGCGAATGTTAGCGAAAGTGCCGCGCATCATGATTTCGTGATTGCCACGGCGCGAACCGTAGGAGTTGAAGTCAATCGGGCGCACTTGACGGTCTGTCAGGTAACCGCCAGCAGGCGTATCAGCTTTGAATGAACCAGCAGGTGAAATGTGGTCAGTCGTGATTGAGTCCTTAAAGAGGCCCAGAATGCGCGCATCAATGATGTCCTGGATCGGCTCAGCTTCCATGGTCATGCCCTCGAAATACGGAGGGTTCTGAACATAAGTTGACTGAGATGACCAGTCATAGGTTTCACCACCGGAAACTTCAATTTCCTGCCAGCCGGCATCACCCTTGAACGCATTACCATAGCGGGTGTGGAACATGTCTTCGTTGATGGATGTGCGGATCAGATCAGCAATCTCAGTTGAAGAAGGCCAGATGTCTTTCAGATAAACGTCGTTTCCGCTTTCATCCTGACCGATTGGTTCCTTCGTGATGTCGATGTGCATGGAACCGGCGATGGCATAGGCAACCACGAGTGGCGGAGATGCCAGATAGTTAGCGCGGCAATCCGGGCTAACACGGCCTTCAAAGTTCCGGTTTCCTGAGAGGACTGAGCATGCAAGCACGTCATTATCGTTGATTGCTTTTGAGATCGGCTCAGGCAGCGGGCCTGAGTTGCCGATACAGGTCGTGCAGCCGTAACCTACGAGGTTGAAGCCAAGCGCATCAAGATCATCCTGAAGGTTTGCTTTCTCCAGATAGTCGGTCACGATCTGTGAGCCAGGTGCGAGAGAGGTCTTCACCCATGGCTTTACAGTAAGCCCTTTGGCTCTTGCATTACGAGCAAGCAATCCAGCGCCGATCATCACTGACGGATTGGAAGTGTTTGTGCATGAGGTGATAGCAGCAATGACCACATCACCATCGTCGATTTTGTAGTTGGTGCCTTCAACTGCATAGCGTTTTTCATCGCCTTTGCCCGCAATGTTGCCAGACTTGATAGATTCCGCAGCTTTAGCAAATTCCAAATCTGCTCCGGCCAGTGTAACTCGGTCCTGAGGGCGTTTTGGTCCGGAAATGGAAGGAACAACTTCTTCAAGCTTCAGGGAAAGGGTTGAAGAGAAAACCGGATCCGGTGTGTCATCTGCACGCCACATGCCCTGAGCTTTTGCGTAGGCTTCAACCAGTGCAACGCGGTCTGCTTCACGGCCGGTTGATTTCAGATATTCAAGGGAATCGCTATCAACAGGGAAGAAGCCACAGGTCGCGCCGTATTCAGGAGCCATGTTTGCGATGGTTGCCTGATCTTCCAGTGAAAGGTTGGAGAGACCTGAGCCATAGAACTCAACGAATTTGCCCACAACACCTTTTTGACGAAGCATTTCAACCACAGTCAGAACGAGGTCAGTTGCGGTTGTACCTTCAGTAAGGGAACCGGTTAGTTCGAAGCCGATCACTTCAGGAACTAGCATGGTGATAGGCTGGCCAAGCATGGCAGCTTCCGCCTCAATACCACCAACACCCCATCCGAGCACGGAAAGGCCGTTCACCATTGTGGTGTGCGAGTCAGTACCGACCAAGGTGTCAGGATAAGCAACAGTTTCACCATCGATCTCTTTGGTCCATACGGTTTGTGCCAGATTTTCCAGGTTAACCTGGTGGCAAATACCTGTGCCTGGAGGCACCACACGGAAGTTATCAAATGCCTGCTGGCCCCATTTCAGGAATGTGTAGCGCTCACCGTTACGCTCATATTCGCGGTCCACATTCATTTCGAAGGCTTTGTCATTGGCGAAGAAATCCACCATCACAGAGTGGTCGATGACAAGATCAACCGGAACCTGCGGGTTAATGACGCTTGTGTTGCCACCGAGATTAGCAGTGGCATCGCGCATTGCGGCAAGGTCAACCACGGCAGGAACGCCGGTAAAGTCCTGCATGAGAACGCGGGCAGGGCGATAAGCGATTTCAGTTTCTGCCGACCCTTTTGAGTTCAACCAGTCAGCAACCGCAAGAATGTCTTCTTTGGTTACGGAGCGTCCGTCTTCGAAGCGCAGGAGGTTTTCCAGAAGTACTTTCAGGGAAAACGGAAGGCGGGATATGCCGGCAAGGCCATTTTCTTCAGCCTTTGCAAGGGAGTAATAAGTGAAATCCTTGCCATTAACGGACATGGTGGTTTTACAATTGAAACTATCAAGGGAGTTCAGCATCAAGCGGTCCAATCTCTTTGTGGTTGCATGATCAGCAAATATTTATTGTCAATTTGCTCGGGAGTTGGCGCACTTATAGAGGACAACTTAGACGCTGTGAAGTCTCCCAAAGTCGAATGTTACCGGCAGTTGATTCCATTGCGGAAATTCCTGCTTTGCGTTGCTGGAATTAAAGGCTAAACAGGCCCTATGAAACTGATCGTTGAAAATATGGCAATTGAGCGGGGTGGTCAGGAAATTGTTTCTGATATCTCGTTCGAGTTGCACAGCGGTGACGCGCTGATCGTCAAAGGTGAAAACGGCTCCGGCAAGTCTACCACATTGCGTGGTATTTCCGGCTTATTGCCTTTGGCCGGGGGCCGCGTTGAGCTGTTTGATGAAACCGGCAAGCAGTTTGAAGGGGAAATGCGCGAGTACTGCCATTATCTCGGCCATCAGAACGCGATGAAGCCTGCCTTGAGTGTGCGGGAGAACCTCGAGTTCTGGCAACAGTTTTGCGGTAACCCTGAACTGACCGTAGAGGAAGCGCTTGATGAGGTGGACCTACTTCATACGATTGATCTCCCGTTTCACTATTTATCCGCCGGGCAAAAACGCCGTGTTTCCATTGCACGCCTGATGGTATCTGATCGTCCTGTCTGGATCCTTGATGAACCCACTTCTGGGCTTGATAGCCAGTCGGTGAATGTCTTTACTGGGATATGTCACGCGTTTTGTGATGATGGTGGCATTTTGATTGCTGCAACCCATTTGCCACTCGGCATAGAAACGGAGAAAATTCTGGAGATCAGCAATTGATTGGAACTCCGGAATGCTAGCCCTTCTAAAGAGAGAGATAAAGCTTAGCGTCAGAGCCGGTGGCGGAGCGTTGACCGGTGTGTTGTTCTTTCTGGTGGTGGTAACCGTTTTTCCGTTTGCTGTGGGGCCGGATACCCGTTTGCTGTCTCATCTTGCACCGGCAATTCTGTGGATTGGTGCACTTTTGGCCAGTTTGCTGGGGCTTGACCGGCTATTCGCTCAAGATCGTGAGGATGGTTCGCTTGATGTGATTGTCATGCAATCGCACATGCTTGCTGTAACGATCTTCGTAAAAGCATTCGCCCATTGGCTGGTAACCGGATTGCCACTTGTGCTCGCCACGCCTGTATTTGGCGTCATGCTTAACCTGTCTGGTCTTGGCATCGCCGCAACAATGGTGAGCCTTCTGGCTGGCACGCCTGCCATTTCCTTCATTGGTGCTGTGGGGGCTGCGGTTTCGGTGAAATTGCCTCGCGGCGGCATGCTGATTTCTATTCTGGTCCTGCCACTTGTTATTCCTGTGCTCATTTTCGGGGTAGGAGCAATTACAGGTGCGCTGGAAGATCCCGCTCCGTTTACAGCGCCATTTCTGTTTTTGTGTGCTATAACTCTTTTCACATCTGTGCTAGGTCCCCTTGCGGCAAGCGTGATGCTGCGGCATTCTGCCGATTGATATTTTGTGAGACAATTGCCAATTAAAATTCAATCATGACGACACAAGCTGTAGAAAAGAACACCGGAGGGATCTGGGCCCTTGCCAATCCAACACGGTTCACGAATTTTGCAAACCGGGCGATCCCGATGTTTGCGATTGCGACCGTGTTGTTGTTCGCCGTGGGGTTGTGGTTATCTTTCAACGCACCTGAAGATTATCAGCAGGGCGCTACCGTACTTATCATGTTCATTCATGTGCCGGCCGCTTGGCTTGCGATGATGACCTATTCGGTGATGAGTGTTTCAGCGCTTGGCACGATTGTCTGGCGACATCCCCTTGCCGATGTGTCTCTTAAAGCTGCTGCACCGCTGGGTGCTGCTTTCACCGTTCTTGCCCTTGCTACAGGCTCTTTGTGGGGAAAACCCATGTGGGGTACCTGGTGGGAGTGGGATGCTCGCATGACATCCGTTCTGATCCTGCTCATTATCTATCTCGGGCTTATTGCCCTCTCCAAAGCATTTGAAGAACCTTCTGAATCTGCCCAGCCCGTGGCGGTGCTGACACTTACCGGATTTACGATTATTCCGATCATCAAGTTTTCGGTCGATTGGTGGAATACGCTTCACCAGCCTGCCAGCGTGTCGCGGTTTGATAAACCGGCAATGGATGCGGTCTTCCTGTATCCGCTTTTGACCATGGCGCTTGCCTATATGGCGTTGTTCTTCACACTACACATGATGTCCATGCGCAATGAAATCATGAGCCGGAGGATCCGTTCTCTCAAGAAGGCAAAAGCACAACAAAGAAAGGCCAAGTGATGTTTGGAGAACATGCTGCGTTCATAATTCCGTCCTATATCATCACCGTGGTGGTGCTGGCTGCCATGACCTTCAAAGCCATTTGGGAATACAAGGCCAGAAAAGCTGAATTGCAAAAGCTCGAGGATGAAGGGTATTCCCGGCGCTCGGAGAACGGGTAATGAGTGAACACGCAGAAAGCGCCAATACATCGGCGGAAAAGCCGAAGCGCAATATTCTGATTTCAATTCTGCCGCTATTTCTTTTTCTGGCCTGTGCCGGTGTGTTCTATTCCCTGCTTTCAACGGACGGTCGGGATACTTCCGCTCTTCCATCGGCCCTCATCAATCAGCCTGCACCCAATCTTCTGGTGCCGGAACTAAAAGGCCTCGTTCGTGATGGCCAACAGATACCCGGAATGGGTGCTGATATGTTCAAGGGCAAGATCAGCGTTGTGAATGTTTTTGCCTCATGGTGTGTGCCGTGCCGGCAAGAGCATCCCTATATTGTGAGGTTGGGAGAAGACGAACGGATCCAGATGGTCGGGATCAATCACAAAGATGGAAACCGCAATGCACTGGGCTTTCTTGCAGAACTGGGCAATCCGTATGACGTGGTGGGCGTGGACCGGTCCGGACGCGCTTCAATTGAGTGGGGCGTCTATGGCGTCCCGGAAACCTTCCTTGTAGGGAAAGACGGCAACATATTTTACAAGCATGTGGGGCCTGTTTCCCCGGCCGTACTTGAGAAAGTATTACTGCCGCTTATCAAAGAACGCCTATGAGTGATTTTCTCAAGCCATCCTTCCAGCGTAAACAGCCCAAGGGTGATACTCATTCCAGATCAGTATGCGACCATTGCGGGTTTGTTGATTATGTGAACCCGAAAATCGTGGTGGGTTCGGTCGTCCGCCACGAGGGAAAAATCCTTTTGTGCAGACGCGCAATTGAGCCACGCAGAGGGTTCTGGACCATCCCTGCGGGTTACCTTGAATTGCATGAAACACCTGAAGCCGGCGCCAAGCGTGAAGCGATGGAAGAGGCAAATGCTTCGCTGGAACTGCACAATCTGCTCGCGGTTTATACGGTGGAGCGTCTCTCACAGGTTCAAATTCTGTACCGTGCAAGTCTGGCGTCTCCTGATTTTTCAGCGGGAGAGGAAAGCCTGGAGGTGCAACTGTTCGATTGGGATGAAATTCCCTGGGATGAAATTGCGTTCCCCACGGTGCACTGGGTTCTGGAACATGACCGTCAGGTGGAAATCGGTGAAGCCATGCCGCCGTTCAAAAATCCTGCTGGCAAGGTTGCCAATCTCTAACAGGTTGTAAAAGGCTTACTTACCTCTTATCCATGTGTTTGTGATATGGAGGAAATTGCATGCCCGTCTTTGCCAGTCATTCCAATATTTTTGCAGACATGTTCAGTTCGAGCGAAATGCGCTCACTGTTTGCTGATCAAGAAATGCTGCAGCTTTATCTGGATGTGGAAGTGGCGCTTGCTCAAGTGCAGGGCGATTTGGGTATAATCCCGACGGAGGCTGCAGAAGCAATAGCTACACATGCCAGTGTGGAAAAGATCGATATGGATCGACTGGCACAACGTACCCTGATTGTCGGTTATCCAATTTTACCCTTAATCGAGCAGTTAAGTGAATGGGTTCCTGATGGTTTGGGTCAGTGGTGTCACTATGGTGCGACAACCCAGGACATTATGGATACGGCTGATGTGCTGCAGTTGCGGCGCGCGCTTGATTTGGTGGAAGCGGATCTTGATACATTGATTGCTGCAACCGGACAGTTGGCTCGCGATCACGTGGAAACTCCAATGGCAGGTCGAACCCATCTGCAGCAGGCTCTGCCTATCACATTTGGATATAAAGCAGCCACTTGGGTTGCCATGATGAAACGACACAAGGCACGGTTGAATGATTTGCGGCCGCGGCTCGAAGTGGTTTCGTTTGCCGGTGCTGTGGGTACGCTTGCTTCACTCGGAAGTGACAAGGGCCTTGCCACGCAAAAAGCGCTGGCAAAAAAGTTAAACCTTCAATTGCCGGATATCACCTGGCATTCCACCCGGGATAACTTCTGTGAAGTGACGGGTCTTCTCGCGCTGGTGAGTGCTTCAATCGGCAAGATCGGCCTCGATATTGCGCTCATGATGCAAACAGAAGTGGGTGAAGTATTCGAACCGTTCATGCCGGGCAGGGGCGGTTCTTCAACTATGCCACAAAAACGCAATCCGATTGGGTCAGAACTCATGATCGCTTCCGGCAAGCTCGTGCGTGAACAGCATTCGGCCATGCTTGATGCGATGGTTCAGGACCATGAGCGCGCGACAGGTCAGTGGCATGTGGAATGGCAGGCTCTTTCAAGTGCGTTTGTTTTTGCGAGTGGTGGTCTAAAGGCAGCGATTGAAGTTCTCGAAGGCCTGGAGGTCAAGCCTGATACCATGCGTCAAAATCTTGATGTAACAAACGGTCTGATAATGGCTGAAGCGGTCATGATGGGTCTTGCTCCAAAGCTTGGACGGCAGGTTGCACATGATGAGGTTTATGACTGTTGCAGACGTGTTAACACGGAGGGAATAGAATTCCTTGCAGCACTTTGTGACAACGAAGTTATTTCGAATGTGGCAGAACCCCATGAAATTGCTGCACTTCTAGACCCCATCAATTATGTGGGTGCAGCCCCGGAAATGGTCAGACGATTGCTTGACGCATGATTTTTGGCAAATTTCTGCCTAAATTGGTCCTTTCTTGATTTCATCAATTCAATAAGCTTAAATTCAGATCCTACATTTTGGCGAACCATATTTCTCGGGAGGAGATCATCATGAAAGCCCTTAAAACAGCCGCGCTCGCGGTTACCATGGTCATGGCTACTGCAGCTGGTGCATATGCTGCCTGCGATCCAGGCGAAACAGTCATCAAGTTCAGTCATGTTACCAACACG
>CAWUJF010000086.1:0-9111 GCA_963922405.1 uncultured Hyphomicrobiales bacterium
GAAATGACCAAATTCGAATACTTTTTCTCTACTCATTCCGCCTACGCCTATATTGGCTCCAAAATGCTGGCTGATATCACCCGCCGGCATGGGGTAAAGATCGAGTACAAACCAATTGATCTTAATCCAGTTGTGGATGCAACAAGTGGTGAGGCCTTCGGTTATCGCTCACAAGCCCATAGAGACTATTTCTTTGACCGTGAAATTGAGCGCTGGTCAGAACACCGGGACGCACCGCTTATCAATCACAGACCTACATGGCATGATGAACCGTTGGACCTTCCCAACGGATGTGTGATTGCTGCTGGTGAAATGGGATTTGATCAAGGTGCATTATCGCACGCAATTTTAAAGGCTCATTGGCTTGAAGATGCCAATCATACTGACCCAGAAACGTTGACAAATATCGCCAATTCCCTTGACATTCCGGCTCAACCTTTGTTGGATTTGGCCGGTTCTGAGCGTATCCAGAAGATACACGCGGAGTTTACACAAGATGCCATTACTCGTTCTGTTTTCGGGTCACCCACCTATTTTGTGAATGGCGACATGTTTTATGGCCAGGACAGGCTTGAATTGGTCGAGCGCGCAATCCTGGAACCCTATTCCGGGACCTGGCCAAAATAAGGGAGATCACATGCCAACCAGATCATTGATTTCTGATGCAGAAGCATCTGAAGAAGTGTTGGAAGTCTTCAAGGACATTAGAGAAACCAGAGGCACAGATTATATCAATAATTTCTGGCGTGCTCTGGCCCATAATCCTGAAGAATTGAAAATCACATGGCAACAGCTCAAAAAAACGATGGGGCCAGGTGCCATAGACCCATTGGTTAAAGAGATGATTTATGTGGCAGTTTCCACCGCAAATGGTTGTGAATACTGCATTCATTCACATACGGCTGCTGCCACACAAAAAGGCATGACGGCCGATCAGCACAATGAGTTGCTTGCAATTATCGGAATGGCGGGTAAAACAAACCATCTTGTAACGGCCTTGCAAGTGCCTGTGGACGAAGTCTTTGAGGCTAAATAAATAATAATTGTTGGGAGGGAACATGGCCAGCACAATGGATATTACCGATGCCTATGCGATGGTGGCGGACAAGGCAGGAGGAGCCAGCGTATTCAAGAAGCAGGAAATCACACTACCGAAACCGAGAAAGAACTTTGCTGTTGTTAAACATACGGCAATCGGTGTGAACTTTATCGATATCTATCAAAGGTCTGGTCTTTATCCTGCACCTGGTGGTTATCCGGCAATTCTTGGATGTGAAGCCGCCGGTGAAGTGGTGTGTGTTGGTAGTGGAACTGAAGGCTTTCGGGTTGGGGACCGCGTTGCCTATACGGTTCCAGGAGGCTCTTATTGCTCCCACCGAATGATTTCTACTGACCATCTGGTGAAAATTCCCAAGGGAATGGACGACGAAGTTGCAGCAGCGGCTGTTTTGAAGGGCTTAACAGCGCAATATCTTATTCATGACTGCTATAAACCCAAGAAGGGTGATACCGTTCTGGTGCACGCGGCTGCTGGTGGTGTTGGTCTTATTGTTGGCCAGTGGCTTGCAGACAAGGGCATTGAATCTATTGGCACAGCTGGTGGTGCAGCAAAATGCAAACTTGCCAAGTCAGCCGGCTATACCCACGTGATTGACTATACCAAGGATGATTTTGTGGCGAAAACCATGCGCATCACTAAAAAGCAAGGTGTTGCTGCGGTCTATGACTCCGTGGGAAAGGATACCTATCCTGGCTCATTGGAAGTGCTGAGAAACTTCGGCATGTTCGTCGCCTTTGGGCAATCTTCCGGTGTTGCGACTGATTTCAAGATGGCAGATCTGTCAGCGCATGGGTCGCTGTTTGCTACCCGCCCTACTCTGTTTCATTTCATTTCACCAAGAGCGGAACTTGCTAAACGAGCACGTCAGCTGTTCAAGATGATTACAGATGGAAAGATCGAAATACAGGTTAATCAGACATATCCTCTGACACAGGTTGGTACTGCGCATAAGGATTTGGAAGCACGTAAGACAACCGGGCAAACTGTACTCATTCCATGAAGCTAGAAAACCCCAAGTCCCCACCTCCTGAAGATGCAAAGGACAGGAAATCGGTTGAACCGGTAATTTGTTACCCGATCGATACGCTGCCGGAATATCAAGCTTCGGATTTTGAAGAGGCAAGGAACAACCTCCAGCTAATTGATAGCGTCACTGTTCCACCCCGCGAGGCTGAAACATTTGACGTCAAGGCCGGACAGTTTTTCAGAATTGTTTGCCCAGAGGGGCCGCAGGTCGGGGATTTGAATTTGTGGAATGCCAACAATCTGGAAGAGCGGTTTTACAGCGGCAAGACGCGCGCGCTACACGGGACGCACCTCAGCACCGGCGATTGCATGTGGAGCAGTTTTCCATTCATGCGCCCTATGGCTACGATCACCCATGATACGCTGGACTGGTACGGGTTCGATGAATTCGGCGGTTCGGTACATGATGTGATCGGTACCCGATGTGACCCCTATACGAATATGGTTCTTTCCGGGGATGAGTATCACCATTGCTGCCATTCGAATCTTACCAGAGCGCTCTCCAAGACCAGCAGAAAGCCACCAACTGAGGCCGAATTACTCGTTCATGATGTGTTGAATGTCTTTATGTGCACTGGCTTTACGTTAGATACACACCAATACTTCATGAAAGCCAGCCCGGTCAGGCAAGGCGATTATCTTGAGTTTTATGCGGAAATTGATCTACTTGGTGGGTTATCTGCTTGTCCTGGTGGCGATTGCAGTTCTGAACATTCAAGTGAAGTGGCACAGTGCTATCCCCTGCTCGTGGAGATATATGAAACGAGCCCGGAGGTTACCGTCCAAAGGACCTCTCCAGAACCAAATGCTTATTCAAGAAGTCATGGACTAGCTTAAGAACGATTGTCAGGAATAAATCCTGGGTGCTCCCATTTCATCGTGCAATTCGTTTACTGTGTCGCGCGACATTCCCATTTCCGTTGCGAGGTCGTGGAGGTACTGGGCCTCATTCTGATTATCCAGATCAATTCCCATGATAGACATCATATAGACCTGTGATTCCAAGCCTCTTGGAACATCCTGAGCCAAATCTGCTGCATTCACGGGTTGTCTTAACTCGTTTTGAACAAAGTCACGCTCTTCTTGAGATACGTCACCCAGTGTTTCCATCAGAGTGGCTTCTTCCTGTTCATCAATTCTGCCATCTGATTTGGCTGCCTGGATCATGGCACGTAGCATTAACGCAGCCATTGCTTCTTGGTCCCTTGATGGTGCGACCTGTGGCTCACCACCATTCTGCATTGTCTGATCAAACATTTCTCCGAACGAAAGGTCATTTTCTTCATTTGTCTGCCCCGATTTGTTGAAGAAATCACCTAATGCATCTTCAATCCCGCCTGCTCTGCCGCTTTTTTGTCCACCAGCGGCCGCACCTGCCAGACCACCGATCAAGTCGCCAAGCCCGCCGCCGGCACCACCCGAACGCCCTGCAACCTGTTCCAATAGATCACCAAGTCCACCAGACCCTGAGCCTCCACGTCCTGAACCGCCTGCCAAGCCTCCGAGCAGGTCTCCAAGACCTCCGCTGCCACTCTGACCACCTGATTGGCCGCCTGCTAATCCGCCCAACAGATCACCCAGTCCACCGCCACCTTTTCCACCAGAGGAGCCACCCTTCATCATGCCACCAACGCCTTTGGCGACTGCGATACCGATTGCAACTTTGGCTAAGGTTTTCATGAGGCTCATAATTTCTCTCCAAATGAATTTAGTAGGGGATCAGATCAATAGAGAACTACCCTAGGGTAATCCTGCACAATTTCCAAAGCCTAATTGTGATGGAAAGCAAATTTGTGACGAACCAGAACTTTTATTCGACTAGTGGCAAGCCCCTGACCTCACCTTCGCACATTACTGCCGGATCATAGGCCTTACGAGAGAAAACCTCTCTGACCATCGGCTCAAAGTGATCGAGCGACTTCATGGGATAGTCGGGATCAAAGCTTGATTGATCCCATCGCTCACAAAAGTCAGCGCATGTCTTGAAATAAGGGTGGTCAGCGTATTTCTGACGCTCTTCAGGATCCCATCCGTAGTGATGACCATAGTAGAGCATTTGAAACAGGCCGTGATGTTCTACGGTCCAGGCCACCTCGTCACGCACGAACGGTCTTAAAATTTCAGCCGCAAACCTGTCATGGTTTTGAGGAGCCAGTCCGTCGCCTATATCGTGCAGCAATGCGGCCACGACCCAGTCCACATCGGCGCCGTCATTTTCTGCTCTGGTTGCGGATTGCAAACCATGCTGAAGCCGGGTGATCTTGTATCCGGATAGCGTATCATCAGCCTGACTTCTCATTTCCCGCATGATCCGGTCAGCTGTCATAGCCAAATATGGCTTCTCCAACTCGTGCAGAAGTTCATAGTCTTCCCGGGTTCCGTCTTTCATTTGTGTGAATGAAACCTGTTGGTCGCTCATGAAAAGGTCCTCCAACTTGCTTTTGTTGTTGCAGATTGATACGGCGGAAGTTGTATTACAAGCAAAAATTCGCGACAAATGTGTCGTGAACGGAAAATCACGGGTGGATACATGGGAAAAAAAGACAAGTCAGACCACGCCATTACAGCGCAATCTTTGCTCGGATCCGGTAAGGACAGCACCTTTTCCGGTGTTATGTCTTTCATGCGGAGGAAATATACCAAGGATGTGGATGGAGCAGATATGGTAGTCTGGGGTATACCGTTGGATACTTCAGTAACGAACAGACCGGGCACGCGTTTCGGCCCAAATGCCATACGCCAAGCCTCTGCGATTTTGGACGCGCAGGACCCACAATACCCCTTTCATCTTGATCTATTCGAAAACCTTGCCGTTGCAGATTATGGCGATTGTTCAATCAGCACCAACCGGGTTTGGGAGAATCCTGAGCGAATAGAGAACGAAGCGAAATCGATCATCGATACAGGTGCATATTTGCTTTCCCTTGGAGGAGACCACTATGTCACATGGCCACTTTTAAAGGCTCATGCTGAGAGGCATGGACCGCTCGCTTTGGTCCAATTTGATGCTCATCAGGACACTTGGGAAGATGAAGAAGACATTATTGATCACGGAACATTTGTCACCCGTGCGGTCAAAGATGGCATCATTGACCCTGATAAATCCATTCAGATTGGAATTCGCACTCATGCGCCGGAAGATTATGGGATCGAAATCATTTACGGCGACGAAGTGGAGGATATGACCGCTGAAGAAATTGCGCGACAAATCAGCAATCGGGTTGGAAGTGGACCGGTATACCTGACGTTCGATATCGATTGTCTGGATCCTGCTTATGCGCCGGGCACGGGAACGCCTGTGGCAGGCGGCCCCTCCTCAGCAAAGATGCTTTCCGTGCTTCGCAAACTCGGCAATCTGAACATAGTGGGGTCCGATGTGGTCGAAGTATCTCCAGCCTATGATCACGCGGACATAACTGCCATTGCAGGATCGATGGTTGCCATGTATATGGTTGGCCTTCAGGCTGAAAAGAAGGAAATGCGATAAGGCGCATAGCCCGTTCCCAGTTTGATTCCGAAAATCCTGCTAACATCTTGAAATACTGATTAGAATAATGAAACCGAAGCTCTTTATTGATGGCGAACATGGTACCACCGGCTTGCAAATTCGTGAGCGGTTGTCGGACCGTAATGATCTCGAAATGATATCCCTTGCTCAGGAAGATCGCCGCGATAATGAGAAGCGAAAGGCTATGCTCGCCCAATGTGATGTGGCCATTCTTTGCTTGCCTGATGATGCAGCCAGAGAAGCCGTCAGTCTGATTGAAGAAAGTGGCAATGATTGCACAATAATTGATACCTCCACGGCGCATCGTACAGCTTCTGACTGGGCATTCGGATTTGCGGAGCTGGATAAGGATCAGGCAGACAAAATTGCGAGTTCCAAGCGGATCAGTAATCCCGGATGTTATTCCACAGGGGCAATCGCTTTACTGAAGCCGCTAATTGATACTGGCATCATGAACAAGGATATGCCCGTCACCATCAACGCAGTATCTGGATATACCGGCGGCGGCAAACAACTGATTGCCCAGATGGAAAACGAAAGCAATGAGGATCACATCTCAACCTCGTTTCATTTGTACGCGCTAGCCATGAAGCATAAGCACGTGCCTGAAATCATGGTTCGGACAGGCCTTGATAAAACGCCGATATTCATGCCCAGTGTGGCTCGTTTTCCCCAAGGCATGCTTGTTTCGATCCCGCTTCACCTGGAACAGCTGAACTTTGCGAGCGCAGAAACAGTGCATGGTGCTCTTTCTGTCCACTACGACGGATGTGAATTTGTACAGGTTGCCACAAAATCTGAAGCTGCTGAAGCCAGCCATGTTCGGCCAGAGGACTTTAAAGACCGAAACGACATGAAATTGTGGGTGTTCAGTAATGAAGAGTCGGGCTTTGTGAACCTCGTCGCTCAACTGGATAATCTCGGCAAAGGTGCGTCTGGCGCTGCGGTTCAAAACCTTGACCTGGTTCTAAAGACCCGTTGAGCCTATCAAGCCGGGTTCGTGGCGTATGGGCCTTTGATGGCCCGCCAATGCGCAACTGCAGCCCCCAGTACCACAACCGCCCCACCCTGATGGACTAACGCCCAATCGAGCGGCACTTGAAGTACCAGCGTGATGATGCCGATTGATGCCTGTGCCAACCCTAAAATCAGAATTAAGCCTACTCTTCTTTTGCATGGTGCACCGGACTTGGAATTCCACACGACCAGAGCCTGAATCACAAATAGTAATAAAAGCAGGTATGCGCCTATCCGGTGAATGAATTGCACGGTTTTTGGATTTTCAAAAAGGTTGATCCAGGCAGGATTTTGAACCCAAAGACCTTCGGGGATGATTGCACCATCCATCGTTGGCCAATCGTTGAACGCAAGACCAGCATCAAGGCCTGCAACCAATGCACCCAGGAATATCTGGCCGATTATTGCCAAGACCACAATCGGTGCAAACTGAGCAGCGCTGGTACTGGCACTGGTGTCTGAATGCGGCGCCAGTCCTCTCGCCAACCATAAACAATATGCAAAGAGTATGTTTGCCAGGGTCAGATGCACGGCAAGGCGATACTGGCTCACATCAACTCGGTCAACCAGACCTGATGCAACCATCCACCAGCCGATTGCGCCCTGTAGACCACCCAAGACAAACAAAGCCACAAGTCTCGGCTTCATAAATGGTTCTAAACGTCCTGTTACCCAGAAGAACACCATCGGAATCAACACAGCAAGGCCAATAATCCGGCCCAAAAATCTATGTCCCCATTCCCACCAATATATAAACTTGAACTCATCAAGTGACATGCCCTTGTTTATCAACTGATATTCCGGGATTTGTCTGTATTTCTCCAACGCGATTAGCCAATCAGCCTGTGTCAGTGGCGGAATTGCTCCCAAAATGGGTTGCCACTCCGTGATCGAAAGGCCTGAGTCCGTGAGCCTTGTGGCGCCACCAACGATCACCATTACAAAGATCAAAAAGCAGATGAAGTATAACCAATACCTGACGTAGGTACGGTTATGTTCCAATTCGGAAATTTGTGTATTGGAGGCAGTTGCAATGGACATCAGGTTGGAGGCGTCCCAGTTTTTGTTGAATTTAAAACAGCAGTCGATCAATGATGACCACAGCAGCGTAATTGGCATCCTGTTGCCAATATCTCAAGTGGGCACCAGTGTGACATGCGGTCACGCAATACTTAATTGCTTTTCACACCAATTGGAATATATGAGGGGCATGAACCCAAGAATAAAGAAACTGATTGGAAGTGTGGTGATCGTGTTGATTGCATTTTTGTATGCGATCATAGCCACCACCATTGCGAGTGCCAAGCTGGCTGATGCGAGCGGCCTGGTACATTTAATCTATTTTCTTATCTCAGGAATGTTCTGGGTTGTGCCGGCGATGTTTATCATCAACTGGATGATGAAACCGGCAAAGGTAAAAGACGAAACCTAAGCCACACTGAGCTTTTTTCCCTTATTGTTAAGTATCGTGGGCACCCCGGAGAGAAGTGTTTTCACATAGTGCGACGATTGGAAATTACCGTTTATTGAAATTCTGGGTAATGCCGTCATGTGTTTTCTGTGAGCCGGATATATGACGCCATGGCGTGTTGTGACTGCAGTTTCATATCCACAGTCTTGCGCTACCTTAAACTCTCTTTTTCCTGCAACTGATGGGAATCCATAAGGATAGGCAAAATGTTTCACCTTCTGCCCTGTTTCCATCTCGATGATTTTTCTGCTTTGTTCGAGCTCGTATTTCAGGGTGGTATCATCAAGTTTGGCTACTGCGAAGTGTCCGATCGTGTGAGCACCAAACGTGCATAATGGGTCTCTAGATAATTCAGTAAGGACATTCCAATCCATGACTTCCCTTGCCACATGACCGTCTGCATCCACTGAATGTGTGTGCGAGAACTCGGCCATGATTTTTCGTTGGGTCTGCTCATCAACCTCATTCATGAAGTAATGCATAAGTTGAGAGTAAACGTCGTTTTTTTGCCTATTCGAGGAAACATCAATTTCACGGGTTTCACCATGAAGTTCCATGTAAAATGAATCTCGACCAGCAATGATCCGTTCAAGATCTTCCCACCATAGATGTGCTTCTGCCTGTGTTAATCCGGGAGCTATATAGATGAGATACGGGATATTATGTTTTTGAAAGATGGGAACCGCGTTTTCCAGATTGTCGCGATATCCATCATCAAGCGTCATACATACAAACGGTTTGGCGTTTTGGTATGCGTCAGGATCAGATAGCCGTGTGCTCACCTCATCCATGGAAATGAAGTCAAAACCATTTGCCTTGAGCGATATGATAAGTTGCTCAAGAAATGATGGCGAAACAGATAAGTGGTAATTCGGTGAGAATGGCGCTTTGCGCTCATCCCTGACGTGATGAAGCATCAAAATGCCACCCATACCTCTGAAAAACGGTGCTGCTACTGCCTGCAAACCAGTGAAATACAACCCATTCAGGATAAGTTTGAAAAGCATCAGATCACCGTAATTTCATCAA
>CAWUJF010000087.1:0-9103 GCA_963922405.1 uncultured Hyphomicrobiales bacterium
CAATTCCGTCTTCTCGCAGATAATTGCGCAAGGAGCCGGGATGTTCACAGTCAATGTGTTGAAAAACAAGGAGCTTCATGATCTTTCCCTCCAAGAGAATGCCAGAATGAAACCATTCCTCATCTTGGCCGATCATGCAACTATTTCAGGAAAGAATACTGCTCTTTGCTCGACAATTCCTGTGACAGGCTGGCAGAGTCTTTATTTCTTTTCCTGGTGCTTGGCAGCGAAGCCACATTGGTGGCGATTTCGCGCGCAAGTTTCTCCTGGATTGCCCGACCGAAATCCTCAAAACTGTCGGCAACGACGATAAATGATCCCCGACCCGTAATGACATTGTCCCGGTAGTATTCGTCAAGACGCGGGAAATCCTGAGACAGGATGGGAAGGCCGTTAATGACGACACCTTCAGCTTCCGCGAGCAGTTTTGCGTCCGGCATCAGGATGCTTTGTGAAAACCAGAATTCGGTTTCCACGCCATCACCGGAAACGTCGATCACGCGCCTCAGGCCCTGGTAGCCATTGCTGTTTATGAGTTTAAGCGCTTCCTGAACGCCAGCACCAATTCCGGTACCACCACCGCCAACACCAATGGTCTTTTCAGTGGTGAGCTGGAAATTTGAAACAAGTGCAGCAAACGCGTTTGCCGATTGAGGACTGTCCAGCACAAACCAGCCACTGTTCACCTTGGGAAAAGCTGCATCGGACCATAACATGATGGTGACAGCGATCTTTCCCACAGGACCAGAGGTAATTGCCGCCTGAATGGACGGATCACGGAAAGCAGCAGCCGTGCCCTCCAATTGCAGTATATATTCTGTTTCACTGATCGAGCCGGAGGCATCCATGGCAAGAACCAGTTCCAGATCCACTTCCTCCGCGTATGAGGAACTTGCTGAAATGCCAATAATAATTGCAGTAATCATGGCAAGAAGAAATTTCATGCTTGCTCTGCCTTCACTCCCTGGTTCAATATCTGTGGAGTCTAATTCGCCAAAAAAATCTGTCAAATCAGCTAAATGTGTGTGCACAAATGGAAACAGCTCAAAGTAACCTGAAAATCGATGAAAACCGCCTTTGGAACTCCATTCATGAAATGGCGAAGATCGGCCCCGGTGTTGCGGGTGGGAATAATCGTCAGACATTAACCGATGAAGACAGTGAAGGACGGCAACATTTCAAGGACTGGTGTCTTGCTGCTGGTCTTGAGATGGGTGTGGACCAGATGGGCAATATGTTCATGTTTCGTGCAGGTAGCGATCCCGACGCATTGCCCGTTTATGTGGGCAGTCATCTTGATACACAACCGACCGGCGGGCGTTATGACGGCATATTGGGTGTGCTGGCGGGGCTTGAGATTGTTCGCACGCTCAATGATTTCAACATCGAGACCAAACACCCTATCGTTGTGACGAACTGGACCAACGAAGAAGGCACGCGGTTTGCACCTGCGCTTCTTTCATCTCTCGTTTTTTCCGGCAATCATTCGCAGGATTGGGCCTATGACCGCACAGATATTGAGGGGAAGAAATTCGGTGACGAGTTAGAACGGATCGGCTGGAAAGGTGAAGAGATCACCGGCGAGCGTAAAATGCATGCCTTTTTTGAACTTCACATTGAGCAGGGTCCGATCCTTGAAGCGGAAAACAAGCAGATTGGTGTTGTAACCCATGCGCAAGGCCTTATCTGGCTGGAACTCACCATTACCGGACAGGATGCCCATACGGGCTCCACACCCATGCATATGCGCAAGAACGCAGCGATGGGCATGGCCAAGATCATTCAACTGGTGGATGATATTGCCATGCGAAACCAACCCCAGGCCGTGGGTACGGTGGGTGAGATCAACGTCTATCCTTCCTCAAAGAATGTCATTCCGGGAAAGACTGTTTTTTCCGTCGATTTCCGCACGCCTGATATCAACATCCTCAAATCGATGGAAAGTGAATTGAGGCAAGAGGCGAAAGCCATTTGCGATGAGTTGAAACTGGGCCTCGAGATTGAAGTGGTGGGGGGCTATGATCCCGTGACCTTTAATGAGGACTGTGTAAAGGCGGTGCGGGGTTCTGCCGAGAAACTGGGTTACTCCCATCGAGACATCATATCAGGTGCGGGACATGATGCCTGCGCCATCAGTAATGTGGCACCCACTGCTATGGTTTTCTGCCCATGCGTTGACGGGCTCAGTCACAATGAGGCTGAGGAAATTACCTCAGAATGGGCGAGAGCGGGAGCGGAAGTGTTGATGCACGCCGTTCTGGAAGTGGCAGAGATCGTCTAAAAGAAATGCCCCGGCCTTTCAGCCGAGGCACATCCCCCTCGCAAACTGTATTCGAGGCTAGACTTGCAGATAGCTCTCCAGGGAATCGTCCAACGCATCTTTCCATGGTGTGTGATGCGGAGGCGCCATGGTGCCGGTCATCGGAGAAACGTAACCATGGTTTCTGAATTCCATGATGCCCTTCTTCTTGTGCTTCTTCCACTGGAAGAACGCTTCATTGGAAGCTTCGATGTCGAATGACGGATAATCCGTTTCTTCCATCAGCTCCAGAGTGTAGGCACCCTGATAACGAATGCAGGCGTAATCATCTTCCAATGCGTCTTCGGCATCTTCGCGCGCCTTCACATCTGCCAGCATGGCAGCTTTGTCCGGCATTGAGATCTTGCCCATCATCACGTCACGCGCCCACCAAGCCTGCGCATCAAACATGTTGAAGGTGTACCACTGGTCCTGCATGCCGAGATAGAACAGGTCCGGATCATGCACATAGGTGACGCCCTTATAGAGGTCAGCTGCTGCAAGTCTGTTTGCTGTACGCAATCTCAGCTTGTCTTCCATGAACGGGAAGTGGTGCTTGTAGCCGGTGCAAAGCAGGATAGCGTCCACATCCTTGGTGGTACCGTCCTTGAAGGTAGCTGTCTTGCCTTCCACTTTCACCAGGGCAGGCACTTCCTGCCAGTTGTCCGGCCAGTCGTAACCCATTGGCGCGGTACGGTGCGCAACGGTGACAGACTTACAGCCATACTTCCAGCACTGGGAGCCGATGTCCTCAGCGGAATAGGATGTGCCGAGGATCAGGATGTCCTTATCCTTCATCTCCAGCGCATCGCGGAAATCATGAGCATGCATGATCCGGCCCTGGAAGCTTTCAAAGCCAGGATAGTGAGGTACATTTGGCGTGGAGAAGTGTCCGGTTGCCACAACCACATGGTCAAAAACCTCATCGGTTTCCATGTCGTTGGCGCAATCGTTAGCAACCACGCGGAACTTGCCATCGGCAGTTTTTTCCACACGGCGCACTGCGTGATTGAACTTGATCCAATCCCGGACACCTGCCTTCTTCACACGCCCTTCAATATAGTCGAACAACACCGCTCTTGGAGGATAGGAAGCGATTGGCTTACCGAAATGCTCCTCGAAGGTGTAGTCTGCAAATTCCAGCCCCTCTTTTGGACCGTTTGACCAAAGATAACGGTACATGGAGCCGTGAACTGCTTCACCGTTTTCGTCGAGGCCTGTCCTCCAGGTGTATTTCCACAAACCGCCCCAGTCGTCCTGTTTTTCGTAACAAACAATCTCGGGAATTTCCTCGCCTTTCTGCTTGGCAGACTGGAAAGCCCTCAACTGCGCCAAACCTGACGGACCAGCTCCGATAACTGCTACGCGCTTTGTCATTAAAAATATCCTCTCTACTTTTTAATTATGTTATTCCCAAATCTTTCTTGCGCTTGTCTGCCCAGGCGCCGATGAGCCTGTCAGCAATGATACCAAGCGTTGCAATTCCAAGTCCGGCCATCACACCGCGGCCCGCATCACTGGTGGGCAGTGCCCGATAGATTTCCTGACCAAGATCCGTTCCGCCAATAAGCGCAGTGATCGCGGTCATGGCCAGTGCCATCATGATGGTCTGATTGACGCCAAGCATGATTTCCGGGATAGCCACGGGAAGTTCCACTTTCCACAATCTTTGCAGTGGAGTGGCGCCTGACATCTTGGCAGCTTCAATGGTCACTTCCGGCACGCGTTTAAGGCCCAGATAGGTGTATCTGATTGCAGGTACCGTGGCGTATGGAACGATCGCGAAGATGATCGCCAGTTCGCCCACTTTGAAGAGCATGATAGCCGGCAACAGATAAATGAACGACGGGAAGGTCTGCAGCGTATCGCATATGGCGAGGGTAATTCTTGCGACGATTGGCGATCGCGCAGCCCAGATGCCCAGTGGCACCCCGATCATCATACAGACAACCAGTGCGGACGACACATAATAGAATGTGGTCGTGGCAAACTGCCAATTGCCCGGGAATACGATGATGAAGAAGAACATCCCGCAGGTGACACCCACCAGTTTCCAGCCACCGAGACGGTGTGCACCAACCGCGATCAGCGCCATGACCACGCTCCACGGCATGGCCTGATAGAAGTTACGGATCGGGATCAGAATATTGACCGTGACAAAGTCCCTGAACGGTTTGATGTAGTCGATCAGGAAGAAGGTCACCGCCTTGATCGATTTATCCAGTTCCAGTGCGTCCTTACTGTCCACCAGCAGATATTTCTTCGGCAGAATGGAAATGCCACGAATGTGGAATGTGGCGATGACCGCTGCTACCAGAACGCTTGCGAAAATCAGCAGGTGCTTGTGCCTTTGCACAAAGGTTGCGTTGTCGCGGTGCTCATAGTCCGTTGCCCGGTTGGCATAGGCCTGGGTTAATTGGTCGAGCACCACGGCCATCAATACAATGGCTATGCCCTGCATGGTGGCGAAACCAAGTTTCAGCTGCTGCAGTGAGAACAGCAGTTTGTGGCCAAGGCCCTGCGCGCCCACGAGTGAGGCGATCACCACCATTGCGAGTGTTTGCATGATCACCTGATTGAGGCCCAGAAGGAGTGTTTTCTGGGAAGCCGGCAGTTGAACTTTCCACAGAAGCTGGCTTGGTGTGCAGCCGCTCATACGGCCAGACTCGACCACGTCACTCGAAACAGTCTGGATCGCCAGAATGGTACAACGGGCCATCGGTGGCATGGCGAATATCACTGTGGCGATCAATGCGGGAACCTGCCCTGCACCAAACATCACCACCACCGGAACCAGATAAGCCAGATGCGGTGTTGCCTGCATCAGGTCGAACATGGGAGTGATCACAGAAGCTGCGCGTTTTGAACGGGTAACCCATACGCCGAGCCAAAGCCCGATTGCTGCAGAGAACGGTACCGCCACTACAACGAGCGAGAAGGTTTTCATGGATTCGCGCCACAAGCCTGTGACGGCCAGATAGCTCATGGCAAGACCAACGATGATGGCCAGACGCCAGCCGCCAACCCAGTGAGCAAAAATTGCAAACCCGGCAACAACCACGACCCAGGGAATTGCCTTGATGGATTTGAAGCCCATCGCCAGCAGAAAGTCAGCCGGCCATTGGGAGAAACCGATAAAGGCACCGAAATCCTGAACCGCCCTTGCCTTCACGTCCGCACCGATGATCTCAAGCCTGATGGGTGCGTCAGCAGCGGTTCCAATCAGGAAATCCAGTACGAGGAAGCCGATGAGAAGCCCCAGAAACGTCCACTTTGCCGGTGTCTTGAAGTTCTTGATGGCCAATGCTGAAAGGGTGATGAATATGGCTGACCAGATCATCACCAACAGTGCGGTATCAGGAGATGCCTTGATCGCCTTTGAAAGGCTGGCCAGAATGAACGGCAATCCATCCAGCGACACCACCGCCAGAATAGCTATTGCCACGTTGAGGCCTATTTTCCCGTTGTATCTACGGGTGACGAAGATGCCTGCAACAGCTGCGATTGCCATCCAGATGATGGGCAGCATGAGATGGGCCTTGGCCCCTTTCCAGAGCAGAAACTCCGACCAGATAAGCGGTTGTTTCAGGACCCAGGAGATTGCCCGTGTAAATTCCTTAACCGTAAACAAGGCAAAGGTTGCCGTCTTGTCGAGCCAGCGGAACATATCGGATATCCACTGCTTGATCGGAAGCACCCAGGCTTCAGGCCAGACATAGGCCGGTGAAAAGACAAGAGCAACAATTAGGCCCGCGGCAATCGCCAGCAGGCAAAAAATCAGCGTTTGATGCTGTTCGTAAATCGATTGGCCAGGGCCTGTATAAGTGGGCGAAGTGGCAACCGTCATACGACACCGTCCTTCCCGAACAAGGCTTTGGTGATGCGTTCCCGGGATACGGTTCCGATCACGTTGGAATCTGCATCAACCACATTTACCGGTTTTTCGGAGCTGAGAACCTGTTCGGCAACTTCACCGATTTTCTCCTTGGGAGAAATTCCCTGGTCCTTGCCTTTACCGTTCTTTTTGCCAGGATCCATGATCGCGCCTACTGATACAATTCGGTCGCGCGGCGCGTTTCTGGCAAATTCAGCCACATAATCATCAGCCGGATTAAGTACCATCTCCTCCGGCGTGGAGAGCTGAACGAGCCGGCCATCCTTCATGATGCCGATCCGGTCGGCAAGTTTGGTGGCTTCCTCAAAATCGTGGGTGATGAAGACGATGGTCTTCTTGAGCATCTTCTGCAAGCGGATAAACTCGTTCTGCATCTCGGAGCGAATAAGCGGATCAAGCGCAGAAAACGGCTCATCCAGGAACCAGACATCCGGTTCGACCGCCAGAGATCTGGCGATGCCTACCCGCTGTTGCTGGCCGCCTGAAAGCTCTCTGGGGAAATAACTTTCCCGGCCATCAAGACCAACCAGTTCAATCATTTCGCGCGCCTTGGCCTCGCGGGTTGATCTGTCAATCCCTTGAACTTCCAACGGAAATGCCACATTGGACATCACATCGCGGTGGGGCAACAGACCGAAATTCTGGAACACCATGCCCATCTTGTGACGTCTGATCTCGATCAGCTGCTTTTCATCAGCTGCCAGCAAGTCTTCACCTTCAAAGTTGATGGAACCGGTAGTGGGGTCATTGAGACGTGTGATGCAACGAATTACGGTGGATTTGCCTGACCCGGACAGTCCCATGATGATCAGGATTTCGCCTGAGTGCACATCGAAGTTCACATCGCGAACCGCACCAATGTATCCTTCTGACTTGAATGCTTCATCATCCGGCTGACCCCCATGTCTTGCCATGAAACCCTTCGGATCAGATCCGAAGACCTTCCACATATTCCGACACTCTATCTGGGCGTCTTGCTGCATTCATTCCCTCCCCGGGTCCGATGTGCGCGGACTTATCTTTTGTATTGAAGCACAGTACTACGTATTTGCAAAGAAAAAGGCCGGACATGCGTATGATCACGCCCGGCCTTGTTCATCATTTTGACAAATGGTGCCGGATTAGTTTTTCCAACCGTCGATCACAGACTGGTTGTCTGCAATCCATTTGTCAGCAGCTTCTTCTGTGGTCATGCCGTCCACATCAACCAAGAGAGATGCTGCAGCAATCTGCGCGTTGTCGAAGTTGATTTTCTGCATCACACCCCAGGCTACAGGATATTTCTCTGCAAGACCTGACCATGCAGCCTTCTTCAGCCAACCTGAACGCGGAGCACCACAAAGGTTTGGATCTTCCTTACACTCTGCCACTTTAGCTGGATCCGGGAAGTCAACGAACATGCCTTCGTGCTTGGCTTCAATGAAGTTTGGTGTCCAGTTAAACAGAACGATTGGCTCCTGTTTTGCAACAGCAGCGTCAAGCTCTGCCCAAAGTGTAGCAGCCTGGCCCACATTGATTGCCTGGAAGTTCATTTTCAAAGCACCAACACGCTCTGAGTAGTTCTTACCCCAGTCAGCTGGTGGTCCAACGAAACGACCTTTTGGAGACGTTTCAGCTGTTGCGAAAATCTCCGCACACTTATCAAGCGCTTTCCAGTCCGGAAGGCCTGGGCACTTATCAACTACATATTGTGGCACCCACCACTCTTCACGGGTTACTGCAGCGTGTGCGCCGGCATCAACCATGCCGTCTTCTGCCACTGCTTTTTCAAACGCGGTTTTCATGGAACCTTCCCAGGCTTCCACCTGGAAGTGCATGTCACCATCAGCAATCGCTTTGAACTGAAGCTGTGAATCTGATGGTGCGTACTCAACTGTATAGCCCATGTCTTCCAGAACCTTACCCACCACTGTGGATAGAACCAGCTGGCTGGTCCAGTTGTTCTGAACGATGATGATCGGATCATCGGACTCTGGCGCTTCAGCAAATGCCGCACCTGACATGACCATGCTGGTTGTCAGCGCAAGCGCCATAGTTAGTTTTTTAGCAAACATTTATTTCCTCCCTACATTGGACGGCCAAACCAACGGGAATCCTTGCCAGTCAGCTCAGCCAGGCTTTTTGCCCTGGGTCACCCCTCACAGAGTGCCTCTTGAATTATTGGACATAAAGCAAACCAATGCAAGCCAAAAACATACCATTTTGAACCATTGGAGCACAAAAAATGATCAATTTCCCAATAGCTGACCAATTCCAACCGATCGCATTACCCTGCGAAAACACGGTATTAGTCAATCTTATGCAACAATGCGGTTTTCCACCAATTTTTTGCAAAAAATGAGAATTTTAAATTGGGGATGGAAAAATCGTTAATTTTTGTTTAAAACCAATTTAGACCAATTTGGTCTGAATCGAGTCATATATACACGAGTTAACTTCTGGAGGGGGAACTCATGGAAGAACAAGTCGCCAAGTTAGTGGCAGAGGTGGCAGCGCTGAAGGCTGCCAACGCGACGGGTAATACCATCGTCGCAGAAGTCTATTATTATTTAACAATTCCTTTGATGATTTTGATCCACGTCGGGTTTCTGATGTACGAGATGGGTGCTTCACGCATGAAAAACGTGTTGGCATCCGGTGTTAAGAATATTCTGGCATTTTCATTCATGATCCCGACTTTCTATTTCTTCGGGTTCTGGATCTATTTCGGATTCCCAACCGGATTTGATCTGGGTGCCGGACCCAATGGAATAAGTGGCGCGGAGTTTGCCACAGCAGCGGCAAACCCTGCCGGTGCGGTCATGGGACCCAATCTTGGTGACAGCATCACCGGGGTATTCTGGGGTGCATTCACACTCTTTGCCTGTGCGACAGCGTCTATCATGTCCGGCGCGGTAATCGAGCGGATA
>CAWUJF010000088.1:0-9033 GCA_963922405.1 uncultured Hyphomicrobiales bacterium
ATTTCTCGTCTCATTTGTGAATTTACAGAAATTCACCTTGTGGGCATGCGCAGCACCACCAAGCATCTTGATATTAGCGCCTGCACAGAAAACCTTTTCTTTTCCTGACTGCATTACAACAGCACCAACTTCAGGGTGCTCAAACCTCAGCCGCTGAACGATATCAGCAAGCTCGATATCAACGCCCAGATCGTAAGAGTTCAGTTTAAGCTCGTATCCTTCAAACAGGCCGCCGTTCTCATCGACATCCATTATCAATCGGGCCACATTCCCATCTATTTCCACTCGCCAATGGCGATATGAATTGGGGTCCACCTGAAAATTGATTGTCATAATATCTCCACTTCAGAACTTTGTTCGTGTCATTTATCTGTTATCAAAGTCCGGATTTCCGATTAATGCAATTTAATGCAGCTATCAAGAAAGGGACATAAAATTTCGGTTAAAATTCGTACAATCTACGCATTATTCCAAAATTTTATGAATTATAATTATATTTTCATATGCTTTTTGCACAACTGTTCCACATCAGACTTTGAAAAACCCATATTCACATCGTCATGGACATAGGCTCTGGCAATGCAATCTTCTGCTAACACCTTTAACCGTTGGGCAGCGTTCAACCGCTTCAATCTCAGTTTAAGCGAAGCGTTGGCAACGTGTATTATCCCCTGAAGCAAATGGCGCTCTTTCGAGTTTGGAACAGCGTTCATCCACACTGCCTCCAAAACTTCGTGAGACTCCCAGTAAAAACCTTGCTCCAACAAACGCAAACCATACTGGAAGGGAATGTTCCCAAGAGCATCATTGCTGAGAGTTATATTCGGAGCCAGATCTATAACGTGATCGAGAAACCCTTCAGGATGCCGGGCGTTTTCTCCGGGTAGATGCGCATGAAGTGGAAGTTCGATCTCAGAAACATCCTTATTCATTTTTGCGCTCTTCACGTAGTCTGCATCGAACGCGAAGTGGAAACTTCTTCAGCCTCGATACGATCCAGTGTTTTAAGAAAATCCACAATCGCATTGAGGGTTTCCTCAGGCTTGTCTAAATGCGGTGAGTGTCCGCAGTTATCATAGATCGCAATCTCAGCAGGTGAATAGATCCGGTTCTCTATCTCCTCAATCTGGGCAAGTGTACCGTATTCGTCATCGCGACCCTGAATGGCCAACACAGGCAGTCGCCAATGGTCTATCGCATCAGCAACGTTCCATTCATGAAAGTCAGGATTAAGCCAAGCCTCACTCCATCCATAAAAAGCGGTATCCACATTAGTATGATACTTCGATAGCTTTTCTTTCAAGTCTCCGTTTTCATAAACTTGCTTGATCTTGGCAATCGCTTCAATCCCGCTTTTCTCGGCAAAGAAGTGAGGTGCCATCATAATAATCCCACGCAATTCGTAGCGATTGGTGAAAGCAAAATGAATGGCTGCAATGGTTGCCCCATCGCTATGCCCCAAAAGAACACCCTTGCGAAAATCAATTGCATCCAGAACTTTCGGCAAAACGTCCATTGCCTCGACGGCCATATAGTCGATTGGACGCGGCAACATAGCATCAGAGGACTTGCCATACCCAGCCCTGCTGTAGACAAACACGCCATAACCAGTTGCTTTAGCTAGACGTTCAGGAAAGCCTCGCCACAAGGCCACACACCCTAACCCCTCGTGCAACATCACAATGGTTGGCGCCTCGGAAGGCGGCGGACCGTAGCAGGCATATTCCAGCTTGCTTCCCGCCACATCCAAATGGTTTTCCGGATCATTGTTCCAGGCAATATCGGCCATGCGTCATGCCCTCAACTTAAAGCGCTGAATCTTGCCAGTGGCGGTCTTGGGCAAATCATCCACAATTTCAATCCAACGGGGATACTTCCATTTCCCGATCTGTTCCTTGACGTGTTCCTTCAGCAATTCTTCGATACCCTCAGAGTGGACACCTTCTTTGAGAACAACAAACGCTTTTGGTTTCTCAAGGTCCTCTTCATCACGAGCCGGAACGACAGCCGCCTCAAGCACATTCGAATGGGAAGCAATACTTTGCTCCACTTCGAAAGGTGAGACCCAGATACCGGAGACTTTGAACATGTCGTCAGTTCTGCCACAATAAATCAGGCGACCATCCGCACGGCGTTCGTATTTGTCACCGGTATGGGTCCATTCACCTTCGAAGGTCTTTCGGCTTTTTTCCCGCTGGTTCCAGTAGTCAGCGGCAGCCGAATTGCCGTTAACCAGCAACTCGCCGACTTCTCCATCGCCTATGTCCCGACCCTCATCATCCACAAGTCTGATTTTGTAACCCGGAACCGCAGTGCCGGAAGTCCCGTAAACCACATCGTTCGGCTTGTTCGACAAGAAAATGTGCAGCATCTCGGTCGAACCCACCCCATCAAGGATCTCGCAACCTGTCAGATTCTCCCAACCTTTACCCACATCCTCTGGCAATGCCTCACCGGCAGAGATACAACATCGCAGTTTAGTGCCAAATTCTAATCCGGAACTCTCAGCAAAAGCATTCATAGCAGCGTATAAAGTTGGAACACCACAGAACACCGTAGGTGCTTTTTCTTCCAGAATTTTGAACACTACGTCAGGCGTTGGCCGACCTGAGAAGATTACCGTAGTAGCACCAACAGACATGGGAAATGTAAGTGCATTCCCTAATCCATAGGCAAAGAAAAACTTTGCGGCAGAATAAACCACGTCATCTGATTGGATCTCCAGAACCTGATTGCCATATGTCTCGGCGGTATATTTGAGACTACTATGAACATGGCGCACACCTTTGGGCTGTCCGGTTGAACCAGAAGAATAAAGCCAAAACGCACTTTCATCAGGTGTCACCTCGATCGGCGGTCTACTATCGCAACCGTTAATAGCCTCAGCGAAACTCTGATACTCACCAGCATCACTACCGGTTACGAAGACATGTTTGATATGAGGATTATCCTCAAGAGCGGGTGCAACCACTCCGAGTAATTCCGGTGAAACGAAAATTGCACTGGCACGGCTATCACGCAGAATAGCGTCATAGACATCTGTAGCTAGCAAGGTGTTCATTGCGATCGGTACAACACCTGCCTTCATGCTACCCAGAAAAATGATTGGAAATTCAATCCGGTCTAACAACAACAGGGCTACACGCTCCTCGCGCCGGATTTCAAATTTTTCGTAGAACGCAGCCATCTGACCGCTTTGGCTTGACAATTCACTATATGAGATGGAGCGGTTTTCACCGTCATACTCCACAAAAGCGGTTTTTTCAGAATGTTCTCCTTCGGCGTGACGATCCACCAAATACCACGCTGCGTTATCCTTAATACTACCGGACATTTCTCCTCCTGGGGGCGATATTTTTCCTTAAAACATGAAGATCAGATGCAACGATTGGCACCGTTCAAAATCGCCCCTAAAAAAGGATTGCGTTTTTAAAATTGTCAACCTTTTGCTTCGTTTTGAAACTTCACCGCCTCGTGAAGTATCCATTCCCGAAAGTTGGCAGCGTGTGGGTGAATACCAATTTTTCCCTTCCCAACTCTTGGGCTAAGCAAATGAAATCCTTCATCAATATCCACCCTATGCGAAAATGGTTCGACCAGTTTTCCTGAATTGATTAATTCATTGGCCAGAGATTTTCTGGCAAGGGCAATTCCGGCCTTTTGCTCCGCAAGTTCATAGGCAAGCGGAGAATTATCCACATGATACCCTTTCCCGGAATCGATATGTTGCAGCTTCAAAGATTGAAGCCAGCGCCCCCAACCCTCTTCGTAACCCATCACATGAATGAGTTTAAAATTCTGAAGATCATCAAGCTCTTTCAGCCCATCCTTTCCCTTGATTAAATCAGGGTGACATACTGGCGAAAGCCATTCATGTGTAAGGCGATCTGATTCGTATCCAGGCCACCGGTCTGAACCATATTGAATATCAAGATCATAACTCTGTGGATTAGGGTCGTCATTCCATATACTGGAGATGATACGGACCGGCATTTCCGGGTGCTCTTTTAGATATGCGGGCAATCTCTGATTTAACCATAACACGGAGAATGCTATTGCACATCTGACGGTCAAGATCTCGGCTCGCCGCATGCCGAAAACCTCAACTGTACTGTTTTCCAAACGTTGCAATGCATCCCTGACTTTTGGAAGATAGGCAGCCCCCACTTTTGTAAGCTCGACACTCCGCGCATGCCGAATAAACAAAGGCTCCCTAAAATACTGTTCTAAAAGCTTTATCTGTTTTGAGATAGCAGCTTGAGTAAGCCCCACTTCATCAGCTGCTGATGTGAAATTCATATGCCGGGCGGCGGCCTCAAAAGCTCGAATCCAACCCAGCGGTGGTAACTTTCTATTTCTCGCGGACATAACTCACTCATAATCCACTCATAACTCAAGTTAGTCTTAGCACAAACACAGGTTGTTTGCCAGATTTGATGAATCTGGGCATTTTGGCGCCCGTGGAGAGAAGCTAAATATGTTCACTGTATTTCCGACGGCAAGGCTCAGACCATCACCGTTTTATGAGTCCGCTGTAGCAGAAGGCATGACATCAGCGTCTGTCTACAACCGTATGATAATGCCAACTTCTTATGGAGATCCGAAAGCGGAGTATTGGCATATTATTAACGGAGTGTCTCAGTGGGATGTGGGCATTGAAAGACAAGTCCAGTTAAAGGGAAAGGATGCGGGAAAACTCGCACAGATTCTTTCCCCGAGGGATTTGTCCAATTGCGCTGTAGGACAGGGAAAATATGTGCCCCTTTGTAATCACAAAGGCACACTGATTAACGACCCCATCCTACTTAAACTTGCTGATGACCTTTACTGGTTTTCGATCGCAGACAGTGACGTTTGGTTCTGGGCTAGAGCCATAGGCGCTGAAAGAGGTCTCGATGTGGAAGTCAGTGAGCCTGATGTATCGCCGATGGCGGTTCAGGGACCTAAAGCCGAAGACGTGGTGGCTGCTGTTTTTGGTGATTGGATACGGGAACTAAAATATTTTTGGTTCCGTGAAGACGAGATAGAAGGGATCCCTGTTGCGGTTCAACGTTCGGGTTGGTCGAAACAGGGTGGATTTGAAATCTACCTTCGCGATGGTTCTAGGGGGGGCGATCTCTGGAGTATCGTGAAAGAAGCGGGCCAACCTTGGGGGATTGGCCCGGGGGCGCCAGCAACAGCTGAGCGAACCGAAAGCGGTCTCGTCTCCGTGGGAGGCGACACGGATGACGAGACCAATCCTTTCGAAGTCAGACTTGGTAAATATGTAGACCTTCATGTGGATGATGATGTGGTCGGCATTCAGGCCTTAAGAAAAATTCATGAAGAAGGTCCAAAGCGGCATCAACTTGGATTGAAACTGGAAGGCTCATCCCCCGCTCCCTTGGGTTTCGCTTGGGAAGGCATATTCAAGGATGGCCAAAAAGTTGGCGAAATGACCAATTGCGTCTGGTCACCAAGGATGGAACAAAACATCGGCTATGCTCTGATATCCACTCAGTTGGTTTCTGGTCAAACCGTTGAAGTTAGAAGACCAACGGGTTCAGTATCAGCGGAATTGTGCGAATTACCATTCCTCTAGGATTTAGGAACTATAATTCCTAAATCAATTCAACCTCGTTAAACTAAACAAAAATATGGCTTGGCTAAACGTTACGGAAACTTGCCAACAAAGCGATTCTGGTATCTAATCTTTCATGGAGGAGATAACAGTTGGCGAATGAAGCTAAAAAAGCCTCTGTTAACGCAGAGGATAAAATGCGCGCAAACCTTTATGCGCTACTTGGAAATTTGTTATTCCAAAGGCCATCTGCACAAACTCTTCAATCACTTACAGTGCTGGCAGGTGACGACACCGAAATGGGTAAAGCCTTCAACACGTTGGCAAAATTAGCGAAGTCAACTGATCTCCAGGAAGTTCAAGAAGAATACGATGGTTTGTTTATCGGCATGGGTAGAGGCGAGCTCCTTCCCTACGGCTCTTATTATTTGACCGGATTCCTGAACGAAAAACCACTTGCCAAACTACGAAATTCCATGAGCGATTTGTCAATCGAAAGACAAGAGGACGTCACAGAACCGGAAGACCATATCGGTTCCTTGTTTGAAATGATGTCCGGGCTCATCCTTGGGAACTATGGATCTCCCGCTTCATTAGAAAAACAGAAAGAGTTCTATTCCACCCACATTGAAAGTTGGGCCGGTCACTTTTTCTCAGATTTGGAAGCGGCGAAATTAAGTAAACTGTACCAGCCAGTCGGAACGATAGGCCGGTTGTTTGTGGAAATTGAATCCAACGCTTTTTCGATGGAATAAGCATTGGATTTGAGCGCATGAGAACTGCCCTTATGCGCACCAAAGATAGAACACTAGAAGGTGGCTATTGACGGCTAGATCGGCAGAAACTGGAGGAACCATGTCTGAAAATCATGAAAAAAAGATCGTTGCTGATCGACGTGACTTTCTCAAAATGGCAAGTCTTGGAACTGTAGCAAGCGGCGCGGCAATCGTGACCGGCAATGCTCAGGCAGACGAGCTAGAGGAAGCCACTGGTTCTGGCTATCGGGAAACCCCGCATGTCAAAACCTATTACGGACTGGCCAAGTTTTAAATGGCGCTCTCGGCGGCGACGTCGATGTTTTGTTTGCTGAAACCATAGCGGTCACAGTGAAAAAATTTTGAACCCTTTTCGATATCGAAAAGACAATTGGAGGAAATGAAATATGCTCAGGAAGAAGGTAGGTGGGGTTGCGAACGGCCCCCGTCTGTCATCAACCCTCGCTAGTATTTCGGGTACTGCAGTAAACCGGCGTGATTTTCTTAAACGCTCCGGCCTCGCAGTAGGCGGCCTTGCGGCTGCTGGTGCAGTCACCGCTGGTGCTACTAAGAAAGCACACGCTGCTGGTGATGCGACAGGCAAAGTTGAAACAATTAAATCAGTATGTACGCACTGTTCCGTGGGATGTACTGTTTTGGCGGAAGTGTCAGATGGTGTTTGGATCGGTCAGGAGCCGGCTTTTGATTCACCATTTAACCTAGGCGCACATTGCGCCAAAGGTGCAGCGGTCCGCGAACATGCTCATGGTGAACGCCGCCTGAAATATCCAATGAAATTGCAGGATGGAAAATGGGTTCGCCTGTCATGGGATGATGCAATCAACGAAGTTGGCGATAAAATGCTGCAGATCAGAGATGAGTCAGGACCTGACTCCGTCTACTGGCTCGGTTCAGCAAAGCACAACAACGAGCAAGCATATCTCGTACGCAAATTTGCTGCTTACTTCGGCACAAACAATGTGGACCACCAGGCTCGTATCTGTCACTCAACAACAGTGGCCGGTGTTGCTAACACCTGGGGTTATGGTGCTATGACCAACTCCTATAATGATATCCACAATTCACGTGCGATATTCATTATCGGTGGTAACCCAGCTGAAGCGCATCCTGTATCACTACTCCACGTCTTGCGTGCTAAAGAGCAAAACAATGCTCCTTTGATTGTATGTGATCCTCGCTTCACTCGCACAGCAGCGCATGCTGATGAATATGTCCGCTTCCGTCCTGGTACGGACGTTGCCCTGATCTGGGGTATCATGTGGCATATCTTCGAAAACGATTGGGAAGACAAGGAATTCATCCGCCAGCGCGTCTGGGGAATGGATCAGATCGAAGCTGAAGTTGCCAAATGGACACCCGAAGAAGTTGAGAATGTAACTGGAGTTCCAGGTTCACAACTTCGTCGTGTTGCCCGCACCATGGCCCAGAACCGTCCTGGCACGGTAATCTGGTGTATGGGTGGTACGCAGCACACCAACGGTAACAACAATACACGCGCTTATTGTGCGCTGCAGCTTGCTCTTGGTAACATGGGTAGAGCTGGTGGCGGAACCAACATCTTCCGCGGCCACGACAACGTGCAGGGTGCAACTGATCTGGGTGTATTGTCACACACACTTCCAGGCTACTATGGATTGAAAACCGGTTCATGGAAGCATTGGGCAAGAGTTTGGCAGTCAGACTACGACTACCTGCTTGGCAGATTTGCCTCAAAAGAGCTGATGGAACGCAAAGGTATTCCGGTTTCTCGCTGGATCGACGGTGTTCTTGAAGACGAAGGCAATATGGACCAGCCAGCCAAAGTGCGTGGGATGGTGTTCTGGGGTCATGCTCCAAACTCGCAAACACGTATGAAGGAAATGAAGGATGCTATGGAAAAACTCGATCTGATGGTCGTGATTGATCCATATCCAACCGTTTCAGCAGTTCTGTCTGACAGAACTGATGGTGTATACCTGCTTCCTGCTTGTACTCAGTTCGAGACCTATGGTTCCGTCACAGCATCCAACAGATCCATCCAGTGGCGCGATAAAGTCGTGGATCCGCTGTTTGAATCTCTGCCAGACCACACCATTGCCTACAAGTTGGCTAACAAAATGGGCTTCGCAGATGAACTCTTCAAAAACATCAAAGTTGAGAATGATGAACCTCTGATTGAAGACATCACCCGCGAGTTCAATGCTGGCATGTGGACAATTGGTTACACTGGACAATCTCCGGAACGTCTGCGTGAGCACATGAAGTATCAGCACACATTCGACCGGACCACACTGCAAGCAGTAGGTGGCCCGCTGGATGGTGAATATTACGGTATGCCATGGCCATGCTGGGGTACACCTGAGATGAAACACCCCGGCACTCCAATCCTTTACGATCCATCCAAGCCAGTTGCAGAAGGTGGTCTCACATTCCGTGCACGTTTCGGTGTTGAGAAGGATGGTGACAACCTTCTTGCTGAGGGCTCATGGTCTGAGGATTCTGAAATTCAGGATGGTTATCCGGAATTCACCATGGCGATGCTCACATCACTTGGCTGGGACGGCGATCTGACAGACGAAGAGCGTAAGGCAATCGATGCTGTAGCCGGTGAGAAAACCAACTGGAAGACTGATCTTTCAGGCGGTATCCAGCGGGTTGCAATCAAGCATGGATGTGCTCCATTCGGTAACGCGAAAGCACGGACTGTGGTCTGGAACT
>CAWUJF010000089.1:0-9015 GCA_963922405.1 uncultured Hyphomicrobiales bacterium
ACAATGATCGGTTGACCGTTAGCCGGGTGCAGAATGTTGTTTGTGGACATCATCAACACACGGGCTTCAAGCTGTGACTCGAGCGACAGTGGTACGTGTACCGCCATCTGGTCACCATCAAAGTCAGCATTGAACGCAGAACAAACAAGCGGGTGCAGGTGAATAGCCTTACCCTCAATCAGTACAGGTTCGAATGCCTGGATACCAAGTCTATGAAGCGTCGGTGCGCGGTTCAACAATACCGGATGTTCACGAATAACCTCATCCAGGATATCCCAGACTTCTGGCTTTTCTTTTTCAACAAGCTTCTTGGCTTGCTTCACAGTTGATGAGTAACCCTTGGCATCAAGGCGCGCGTAAATGAACGGCTTGAAGAGCTCAAGCGCCATTTTCTTCGGCAGACCACACTGATGCAGCATCAGTTCCGGTCCGGTCACAATCACAGAACGTCCAGAATAGTCGACGCGTTTACCGAGAAGGTTCTGGCGGAAACGACCCTGCTTACCTTTCAGCATGTCTGAAAGTGATTTCAATGGGCGCTTGTTTGCACCAGTGATGGTACGGCCACGACGACCGTTGTCGAACAGAGCATCCACAGACTCTTGCAACATCCGCTTTTCGTTACGAATGATGATGTCAGGTGCGCGCAACTCCATCAGACGACGCAGACGGTTGTTACGGTTGATAACCCGTCTATAAAGGTCGTTCAGATCAGATGTGGCAAAGCGACCACCATCCAGTGGAACCAGCGGACGCAGGTCCGGTGGGATAACCGGGATGATTTTCATGATCATCCATTCCGGACGGTTACCTGACTCCAGAAATGCCTCAACCACTTTCAGGCGCTTGGCAAGTTTTGTGGTTTTCAGTTCCGAAGTGGTTTCAGCCAGTTCAACGCGAATTTCGCCGGCTACCTTTTCCAGATCCATTGATGCCAGAATTTCGTGAATGGCTTCAGCACCAATCATTGCTGTGAAGGTATCTTCACCATATTCATCAATGGCGTTCATATACTCTTCTTCACTCAGCAACTGATACTCAGTCATCGGTGTGAGGCCAGGCTCTGTTACCACGAAGTTTTCGAAGTACAGGATGCGCTCAAGGTCTTTGAGCGTCATGTTGAGCAACAGACCAATACGAGATGGTAGTGACTTCAAGAACCAGATATGCGCAACAGGTGCAGCGAGTTCAATGTGACCCATACGCTCACGACGAACGCGTGAGAGTGTTACTTCCACACCACATTTCTCACAGATAATGCCTTTATATTTCATGCGCTTATATTTACCGCAGAGGCATTCGTAGTCTTTTACAGGACCAAAAATTCGTGCGCAGAACAGGCCGTCACGTTCTGGTTTGAAAGTCCGGTAGTTAATGGTTTCCGGCTTTTTGATCTCACCGTATGACCAGGAGAGGATTTTCTCTGGAGCAGCGATAGAGATGCGGATCGCATCGAAGTTTTGTGATGCGGCCGGATTATTGAAGAGATTCATGACTTCTTGATTCATGGTACTCAGTTCCTTGGGTTTTACCTGTTTGAGGCTCTTGGACTTGTGCACATTGTCCGTGAGCCAGAATTACGTTTCGCGTTTACGCAACATGGGTGAAGGCCATTTTTCAGCCTTCACCTCTTAGATTCATTCAGCTGCATCAGGTAGCAGTTCATCACCATCGTCTTCGTCACCATCCGGTTCCGTTGGAGGCGCCTTGGAGTTCTCCAGCTCAACGCTGAGACCAAGTGAACGCATCTCCTTGACGAGAACGTTGAAGCTCTCAGGGATACCGGCTTCGAAGGTGTCATCACCACGGACGATAGCTTCATAAACCTTGGTTCTACCTGCCACGTCATCAGACTTAACGGTAAGCATTTCCTGCAATGTGTAGGCTGCACCGTAAGCTTCCAATGCCCAGACTTCCATTTCACCGAAGCGCTGGCCACCGAATTGGGCTTTACCGCCCAGTGGCTGCTGTGTGACCAGTGAGTATGGACCGATCGAACGAGCGTGGATCTTGTCGTCAACGAGGTGGTGAAGCTTGAGCATGTAGATGTAGCCCATGGTCACCTTGCGGTCGAACTGTTCACCAGTACGGCCATCGTAAACGACTGACTGACCTGAACCGTGAAGTCCTGCTTCCTCCAGCATGTCAACAATGTCGCTTTCCACGGCACCGTCAAAAACTGGCGTAGCGATGGAAACACCGCGTCTTACCTGGTTTGCAAGGCGAACGACAGATTCTTCATCGTAGTTCTTGACCGGCTCATTGCGCTCGTTGTCACCATAAATGGTTTCAAGTTGGCTGCGGAGTGGTTTGATATCACCCTGCTCGTTATAGGCATCGATCAGTTCACCGATCTTGGTGCCCATTCCAGCACAAGCCCAACCCAAATGGGTTTCAAGGATCTGACCCACGTTCATCCGTGATGGCACACCCAGAGGGTTCAACACGATATCAGCATGAGTACCGTCTTCCAGGAATGGCATGTCTTCAACCGGCATGATGCGGGAAACCACACCCTTGTTGCCGTGACGACCAGCCATTTTGTCACCTGGTTGCAGTTTGCGCTTAACAGCAACAAAAACCTTCACCATTTTCATGACACCAGGCATCAACTCGTCGCCGCGCTGAAGCTTTTCGACCTTGTCCATGAAACGCTGCTCAAGCAATGATTTGGAATCATCATATTGCGCTTGCAGTGCTTCAATCTGAGCTTGACGCTTGTCATCAGTTACAGCAAACAGCCACCACTGTGAGCGTGGGAACTCATCCATTGCATCCGGTGAGATCTTGTCGCCTTTTTTGAACCCTTTGGGTCCTGCAGCAGCTTCATGACCGTTCAACATATCTCTAAGACGGCCATAGACGTTACGGTCCAGGATCGCCTGCTCGTCATCGCGGTCTTTCGCAAGAGCTTCAATTTCCTCACGCTCGATGGACATGGCACGTTCGTCTTTTTCAATACCGTGTCTGTTAAAGACACGCACTTCAACGACGGTACCAAATGCACCTGGAGACATGCGAAGAGACGTATCACGCACATCAGAGGCCTTTTCACCGAAGATAGCACGCAGAAGCTTTTCTTCCGGTGTCATCGGGCTTTCGCCTTTTGGTGTGATTTTACCCACAAGGATGTCACCGGGACCAACTTCAGCACCAATATAAGTGATGCCTGCCTCGTCGAGATTTTTCAAAGCTTCTTCCGAAACGTTTGGAATATCACGCGTGATCTCTTCAGGACCCAGTTTCGTATCCCGTGCCATTACCTCGTACTCTTCAATGTGAATTGAGGTAAAGATATCATCACGCACGATACGCTCGGAAAGCAGGATTGAATCCTCGTAGTTGTAACCGTTCCAAGGCATGAACGCGACGAGCACGTTACGGCCTAGAGCCAGATCCCCCAGATCCGTTGATGGGCCGTCAGCTATGATATCACCTACAGTGATTTCATCTCCAACAGTCACCAATGGGCGCTGGTTGATACAGGTGGACTGGTTAGAGCGCTGGAACTTCTGCAACCGGTAAATATCAACGCCGGACTTGGAAGCATCTGTTTCCTCTGTAGCGCGGATAACGATACGTGTCGCATCAACCTGGTCCACAACACCTGTGCGTTTCGCAACAATCGCTGCACCGGAATCACGGGCAACAACTGACTCCATGCCAGTACCCACAAATGGTGCTTCCGCACGCACAAGCGGCACAGCCTGACGCATCATGTTTGAACCCATCAATGCACGGTTCGCATCGTCGTTTTCCAGGAACGGGATCAATGAAGAAGCGACAGAAACCAACTGTTTCGGCGACACGTCCATCAGCTCCACGTTTTCACTTGGAACCATCATGACTTCGCCGGCCTTGCGGCAGGTTACGAACTCGTTTACGAACTTGTTCTTGTCATCCAGATCAGCGTTAGCCTGAGCCACGTTGTAGCGGGCTTCTTCCATTGCGGAGAGATAAACAACCTCGTCGGTCACTTTACCGCCGACCACTTTACGATACGGGCTTTCGATGAAGCCGTATTTGTTCACGCGGGCAAATGTGGCCAGAGAGTTGATCAAACCAATGTTTGGACCTTCCGGCGTTTCAATCGGGCAAATCCGTCCGTAGTGTGTCGGATGCACGTCACGAACCTCAAAGCCAGCTCTTTCACGGGTAAGACCACCAGGCCCAAGTGCAGAAAGACGACGCTTGTGCGTGATTTCTGACAATGGGTTGGTCTGGTCCATAAACTGTGAAAGCTGAGAAGATCCGAAGAATTCGCGAACAGCTGCAGCAGCAGGTTTTGCGTTGATCAGATCCTGCGGCATTACTGTGTCAACTTCGATTGAAGACATACGCTCCTTGATCGCACGTTCCATGCGAAGCAGACCGATGCGATACTGGTTTTCCATCAACTCACCCACTGAGCGAACGCGACGGTTGCCGAGGTTATCGATGTCATCAATATCGCCCTTGCCATCGCGTAGGTCGACCAGAGTTTTTACAACTTCCAGAATGTCTTCCCTGCGCAAGACACGAACAGTATCTTCTGCATCAAGATCGAGGCGGATGTTCATTTTCACCCGGCCAACAGCTGAAAGGTCGTAACGCTCTGAATCAAAGAACAGAGAGTTGAACATGGCTTCAGCAGTTTCCATGGTCGGTGGTTCACCAGGGCGCATTACGCGATAAATGTCGAACAGTGCATCCTGACGGGTGTCATTCTTGTCCACTGCCATGGTGTTGCGGATGTAGGCACCGATGTTCACATAATCGATGTTGAGCACTGGGATCGACTTGATCTTTGCCTCATCGAGGACTTCGATCATTTTCTCATCGATCTCGTCACCGGCTTCCATGTAGATTTCACCGGTCTTCGTGTTGACAATGTCTTCAGCAACGTATTTACCGAACATCTGCTCATTGGTGATACGAAGCGTCTTTACACCTTTTTCGTTAAGCTGCTTGATCGTGCGGGCGGTCATCTTCTTGCCCATTTCAAGCACAACTTCACCGCTATCGCCATCGATCAGGTCTGAGTCAGCCTTGTTCCCTTTCATGCTTTCGCCATCGAAAGGAATTTTCCAGCCATCACCATCACGAGTAACTTTTGCAGATGTGTAGAATGTGGAAAGGATTTCTTCCTGATCCAGACCCAGGGCCATCAACAATGATGTAACAGGGATCTTACGGCGCCTGTCGATACGTGCGTACACGATGTCTTTTGCGTCAAATTCCACGTCCAGCCAGGAACCGCGGTAAGGGATAACGCGAGCTGCGAAGAGCAGTTTGCCGGAGGAGTGAGATTTACCTTTATCGTGATCAAAGAACACACCAGGCGAACGGTGCATCTGAGAAACGATTACACGTTCGGTCCCGTTGACAATAAACGTACCGTTCCCTGTCATCAGAGGCATATCGCCCATGTATACGTTCTGCTCTTTGATGTCTTTAACAGACTTTGCGCCTGTATCTTCATCAATATCGAATACGATCAGGCGAAGTGTTACCTTAAGTGGCGCAGCATAGGTCATGTCGCGCTGACGGCACTCCTCCACATCGTATTTCGGTGGATCAAATTCATAGCTGACGAATTCCAGCATGGAAGCACCGGAAAAATCGGAAATCGGGAAAACAGACTTGAATACAGCCTGCAGGCCTTCATCGCCTCTTCCACCTTCCGGTTCATCAAACATCAAAAACTGATCGTAGGATTGCTTCTGAACCTCGATCAGGTTTGGCATATCAGCAACTTCAGTAATGTTGCCATATACTTTTCTTACGCGTTTACGACCATTGAAAACATGGTTTTGAGCCATTATCGCACCTTCGTGTCTCTTGCCTTGGCAGCCTCTGTTGTCGGTAAATATTCTGCCCATGCTCCCGGCAGACCTATTTAAATCCGCAACAGGCAATCGCCTATGCGTGTCTACAACCGCGGGTCACGGTCTATATTCACCCATGCGGAACAAAAATTCCCACATCTGACAGAATTTTCTGTCCACTTCACCAGGCCTTGCGCCTGATGCACTTCCACTCGGAACGGCGACCCATGCTGCCGGTCTGCCTGAACCAAGAGACCCCGGACGGGTCCGAGGCCGATGCCTTATTGCATGATTCGGGTCAAATCGCCCAAATCAGCGAAATTACTTAAGCTCGACTTTAGCGCCTGCTTCTTCGAGTTTCTTCTGGATTTCCTCAGCTTCAGCTTTGGAAACACCTTCTTTAATTGCTTTTGGAGCGCTCTCGACCATGTCCTTAGCTTCTTTCAAGCCAAGACCAGTGATGCCGCGAACTTCTTTAATCACGTTGATTTTTGAAGCACCTGCTTCAGCAAGAACGACGTCAAACTCGTCTTTCTCTTCAGCAGCAGCACCAGCGTCACCGCCAGCAGCGCCAGGCATAGCTACAGCAGCAACAGGTGCAGCAGCAGAAACGCCCCACTTTTCTTCCAGAAGCTTTGAAAGCTCAGCAGCTTCCAAAACAGTCAGGTTTGACAGATCGTCAACGATTTTTTCCAAATCAGCCATTTTAATGTTCCTATATGGTTTATTCAGTTCAATTCAAACTATGAGAAAATTGCGAAAGACCTTGTCTTACGCAGCTTCGTCCTTGTTGGCATAAGCCCCGAATACGCGTGCAAGTTGCCCTGCCGGTGCGTTGACGACCTGAGCGATTTTGCCAGCCGGTGCTTGTACAAGCCCGACGATTTTACCGCGCAGTTCATCCAGTGACGGCATAGACGCAAGCGCCTTGACACCACTGGCATCGAGGTTAGTGGCACCCATTGCACCGCCAAGGATAACGAGCTTTTCGTTCTCCTTGGAAAATTCAATAGCTACCTTTGGAGCCGTCACAGGATCTTCCGAATAGCAAATCAGGGTTTGTCCCTGAAACAATCCGGCGATGTGTTCCGATTCCGTGCCTTCAAGAGCCAGCTTTACAAGACGGTTTTTCGCGACCTTCACGGTGCCGCCTGCCTCTTTCATCTGAATGCGCAATTTGCTCATGTCAGCGACAGTTAGCCCGGTATAGTGTGCAACGACCACTGCACCCGCTTCACCGAGTGTTTCTTTCATGGACGCAACAAACTCACGTTTTTCCGTTCTTTCCACAGTCTCTCTCCATTTGGAAATCCATGCTTCGTGCCTGAATTTCCGGTTGCCTTTGCCATTCTCACTTCCCGCACTGAAACAGAACGGGTCATTCAAATGACGCTCGAGGTCCTGTCCCAGGCCAAAAGAAGCAAGCTTCCATTGACAAGGCTTGCGAGTTTGAACCGAACTTCGAACCATAGGCTCTAATTCCGTTCTCACTCCCGTCTATTGCAGGCTGGAAACCCATTCAGGTGACCAGATTAAGTGCTATACACACCCACAGTCTCGGACAGGTGTTTCATCAAAATGATGAAACAATTCTCCGCCAGACAATTCCGGCGGAGAAATTCTTTAAGCTTCCATTACGGTCGATGGGTCAATCTTGACGCCAGGGCCCATAGTGGAAGAAATTGCTATGCGCTTGAGATAAGTACCCTTAGCACCAGAAGGCTTGGCTTTCTGAACCGCTTCTGCAAAAGCGCGGATGTTTTCTTCAAGCTTGTTCGCATCGAAAGAGGCCTTACCTACGCCCGCATGGACGATACCGGCCTTTTCAGCGCGAAAATCTACTGCGCCACCCTTGGCAGCTTTGACCGCATCAGCCACATCCATCGTCACCGTACCGGTACGAGGGTTTGGCATCAGGTTACGCGGACCAAGCACTTTACCAAGACGGCCAACAATGCCCATCATATCAGGTGTCGCAATGCAACGATCGAAGTTGATCTCACCGTTTTGTACAGTTTGCATCAGGTCTTCAGCACCTACGATATCAGCACCTGCTTCGGTTGCTTCTTTTGCTTTGTCGTCTTTTGCAAAAACAGCCACACGCACAGTACGTCCTGTACCGTTAGGAAGATTGATCACACCACGGACCATCTGATCAGCATGGCGTGGGTCAACACCCAGGTTCATTGAAATTTCAACCGTCTCGTCGAATTTCGCAGATGCGCGTTCCTTAACAATAGCTACAGCTTCGGTCAGACCGTATAGCTGATCGCGATCGATACCCTCACGGGCGTTCTTAATACGTTTACCAGCCATAATCAGCCCTCCACCTCGATACCCATTGAACGGGCAGAACCTTCAACAATCCGCATAGCGGCTTCGATGTCACCAGCGTTAAGGTCAGGCATTTTCTTTTCAGCAATTTCCTGAACTTGAGCGCGTGAGAGCTTACCAGCCACAGAGCGACCGGGTTCTTTTGAGCCAGACTGCAGGTTCAATGCTTTCTTGATGAAGAAAGACATCGGAGGTTGCTTCATCTGGAATGTGAATGACTTATCGGCGAAAATTGTAATCTCAACAGGAACCGGAGCATTCTTTTCCATTTCCTGTGTTCTGGCATTAAATGCCTTACAAAATTCCATGATGTTCAAGCCACGCTGACCCAATGCCGGCCCGATAGGCGGCGAAGGAGAGGCGTTGCCTGCAGGAACCTGAAGCTTCAGGTAACCTTCAATTTTCTTGGCCATAATTAAACTGCCTTTTGTTTATGCCGGAATTCCGGCGGTTGCAGACTGCGCGGTACGGTTTTGGTAGAGCGGCCAGCTCAACCTCCCCTCCCGCACGGTTTTGAATATGATTAGATCTTTTCGACCTGCCCATATTCGAGATCGACCGGAGTAGCCCGGCCAAAAATTGATACTTCCACTTTCAAGCGTGCACGCTCTTCATCAACTTCCTGAACAATGCCGTTGAATGAAGCAAACGGCCCGTCTGAAACTCTGACGCTTTCACCCACATCGAACATGACGGATGGTTTCGGTCTGTCCACACCCTCTTGTACCTGGTTGAGGATCTGATCAGCCTCACGCTGTGTGATTGGCTGGGGCTTGTTGTCAGAACCAAGGAAACCGGTCACTTTTGGTGTATTCTTGATCAAATGAAATGCCTCATCGGTCATTTCCATCTTCACAAGCACATAGCCAGGGAA
>CAWUJF010000090.1:0-8957 GCA_963922405.1 uncultured Hyphomicrobiales bacterium
ACAGATGCCAGTTTACGGGAGCGGGCATAAAACTCCGAATAGTTGCGCTTCAGGCTGCCATGAATAATCGCTGTGTGTTCAGGAAATGTGCTCGCCGCTCTTTCCAGAAAGGTGAGTGGTGTGAGCGGCTGATGATTGGCCGGATTTTGATTCAGGTCCTGATTGTATATATTTGTCACCGAAAATTTCCTCCCAGTTGCACTCACACTTTAGGCCTGAAGCGGTTTTGCCCGTCGTTCTGTGGACGGATACCAGGCTGTATTCGTTAGCCTGACCTATTCATCATGCCATTCTGGAGTGCGTTTTTCGATAAATGCGTTGATACCTTCCTCTGCATCGCGCTTCAACATGTTTTCGACCATAACACCCGCACAGTATTCATAAGCCTGGGCGAGGGGCATTTCCGACTGTTTATAGTAAGCTTGTTTACCGATTTTCAGTGTCATGGCAGATTTTGATGTGATGGCGTCGGTCAGTTTTCGAGTAGTATTTTGCAATTCAGTTTCTGCTACGCTGTAGTTGATTAATCCGATTTCAGAAGCTTTTTGTGCAGAAATGCTTTCGCCAGTCAGAAGCATTTCCATTGCCTGCTTGTTAGTGACGTTACGCGAAAGGGCTACCATTGGAGTCGAGCAAAACAAGCCAATGTTGACGCCAGGCGTGGCGAATTGGGAATGATCGCTTGCCACAGCCAGATCACAGCTTGCCACCAACTGGCATCCGGCGGCAGTTGCCACCCCGTTAACCTCTGCAATGACGGGTAGGGGGTGATTTACGATGTTTTGCATCACTTTGGAGCATAGGGACATGGTCTTTTCAAAGAAGGCTCTTCCGCGATCTTCATTGTTGCGGGCCGCGGTCATTTCCTTCAAATCATGGCCTGGGCAAAATATGTTTCCGGTTGCCCCGATGATGATGGCTCTGGCGCCATTGTCCTGTGCCGCATACAGTGCTTTATCGATTTCTTCGAGCATTGCGAGCGAAAGTGCATTTCTACGCTCGAAGTGGTCTAAAGTGATGCGAAATATGTCATCTTCTAGCGATGTATTGATTAGTGCGGACGCCATGATATCCTTATCGACCAAAATTTCTGTTTGTTACAGGGATATTACGAAACTAGGTTGATGTTATCAAATGCGATTTTTTCCGATTAGTCTGTTCTTGTTGATAGCAGGGCTTGGAACCTGGAGTGCCTATCAATTCGGGTATGAACGTTTTGAAAAATCTGCACTTGTTACCTCTGCAGAACGCTTGTCTCTCTATCAGGCTACCTTGCGATCCACGCTTGCCCGCGTGTCGCATTTGCCGAGGGTTATGGTGATGCATCCGCACACTCGTGATCTAATAAACGGGACGACGGATATCGAGGCCTACAACAAATATCTTGAGAGTGTCAGTGATTCAGCGGGAAGTGCAGCCCTTTACATTCTGGACGCTGATGGAACTACAATCGCAGCCAGCAACTATGCCACAGACGAGAGTTTTGTGGGCAATAATTACCGGTTTCGCAAATATTATTCTGATGCGATCAAAACCGGTAAAGCTGATTTTTTTGCCGTAGGTGTGACCACGGGGCGCCCGGGATATTTCCTGTCTGAGGCGGTGATCGATGATGGTCAACCGATCGGGGTGGCTGTTTCCAAGGTGGAATTCATCAAGCTGCTGGAAGACTGGCGCAGTGGCGGTGAAACGGTATTGATTACCAACGAGGATGGGATTGTAGTTCTGGCAAGTAATGAAGCCCATCTTTACAAGATGACCCGTGCGGTTTCCCCTGAACGTATGTCTGAAATGAAAGAAACAAGAAAGTTCTCAAACTTTGTTCTGGAACCATTGGATTTCAAGGCGGATAATGAGTTTTTTGGAGGGCGGATTAGTTTGGATGGGGAAGATTTCGCTGTTTCAACAGTTGATACGGCGGCGCCCGGTTGGAGGATGCATTATCTGACGCCGCTCGCTTCTGTGCGCAGCTCATCTTATGTGTTTGCCGGTATTACACTTTTGCTGTTCGGCATATTGGCAATCGCATTGCTATACGTAAGAGCTCGCATTGAACGAACAAAGCTTCAGGTAACCGCAACTGAGGCAGAACGGGTCAAAGAGGCCAACATTCGACTTGAAAAGGAAATCTCTGAGCGGAAACGCACAGAAATCCAGTTGCGCGAGACGCAGGCTGAGTTGATTCAGTCAAGCCGGTTGGCGGCCCTTGGTCAAATGTCGGCGGCAATTGTGCATGAGGTCAATCAGCCAGTTTCAGCGATCAGAACGTTTACTTCCAGTGGCGAGCTGCTCATCAAGGAGAAGCGCTTGCCGGAGGCAAAGGATGTGTTCCATCAGATCAAGCTAATGACCGAAAGGCTTGGCTCTATCACTTCGGACTTGTTGATTTTCTCCAGGAAGCCGGTTTCGCAACCTGTTCCGGTGGATCTGAATGAAGTGGTTAATACAATAGCCAGTCAGAATAGGCCGGAACTGGGAATGCTGGAGATCAAACTCGATCTTGATTTGGCTGTGAGCCCTGTTCCCGTCCGTGGAAGCCGTGTGCGGTTTGAGCAATTAATCGGAAACCTGATCAAAAACGCAATGCAAGCGAGTGAAACTGCTGAAAATGCAGAGATTTATATCAACACGAAGACCGTTGAAGATCGTGTTGTATTGACTGTGAGTGACAATGGGTCCGGTGTCCCGCCAGAAATCATTGATCAGCTATTTGACCCGTTTTTCACCACTAAAGATGTGGGTAAGGGCGTGGGGCTCGGGCTTGCCCTTTGTTATGCGATTACTGATGAAGCGAGCGGTAGAATACGTTGCGAGAATAGAAATGAGGGCGGTGCCAGTTTCATCGTGGATTTACCGTTGGCAGATGAATTGAGATCATCAGTTTCCAAAGAGCTGGAATTCGAAGATGGGTAATCATTCGCTTCAACAGGAAGCTGACGAATGTAAAGTGTACTTCGTCGATGATGACCGGGGCATGGTTCAATCCACGGTTCAGTGGCTTACCTTGTCCGGTCTCAAGGTGAAAGCATTTGCTGATCCCGTTTTGCTCTTAAAAACCATAAGGCAGGGGGAAGCATGCGTGGTGGTTTCTGACATCAGAATGCCGGAACTCGATGGTATGACGCTTATGCGGCATATTCAGACGCGGGATAAGGAAATTCCTGTTGTGCTTATTACAGGCCATGGGGATATTCCGCTGGCAGTGGAGGCAATGAAAAAAGGAGCCTTTGAGTTTCTTACAAAGCCGTTTTCACCTGAAAACCTTCTGCAGGTAATCCGAAATGCCCAAGCCCGGCGGTTAGACGTTTTAAAGTCGAGAACTATTCCTGAGGTTGATACCAGCCGTTCCGAGGTCACCCCTGCGAGTGTTGTAACAGAAAGCTCGACTGAGGCTGGTCCACTTAATGACCGGATCGACGAATATGAGAAACAGGTAATTGTATCCGCCCTTGCCAAACATAGCGGGGATATTGCCTCAGCTTTGGTGGAGCTTGATTTGCCCAGGCGGACGCTTAACGCCAAAATGAAGAAATATGGAATCAACCGTCGTGATTTCAGATGACTGAAATTTCTTCTATTGGCAGAATTTTGCCGATTTGATTTTGACAGGCAAAGTGCTAGATTTTCCGTGAAATTCACTCGGGAGGAGATTTCATGTTTAAGAAATACACAAAACTTGCACTTCTTACAGCCGCCGCAATTTCTGTGAGTGGCCTTGAAGCCTTTGCAGCTTCAACAACCTGGAACGTATCACTTTGGGGCAAGCGCCGTGCTTTTACAGAGCATGTTGAAAAGCTGGCTGAACTTGTCGACAAGAAAACCAATGGTGATTTCAAAATCAACATTTCTTATGGTGGTTTATCCAAGAACCGTGAGAACCTTGATGGAATATCCATCGGTGCTTTTGAAATGGCTCAATTCTGTGCTGGTTATCACCGCGACAAAAACCCAACCATCACCGTGTTGGAGTTGCCATTCCTAGGTGTTTCCACACTGGAGGAAGAGGTTAAGGTTGCAACCGCTGTTTATAACCATCCAGCTGTCAAAAAGGACCTTGCTCGCTGGAATGCTATTCCGTTCATGACTTCACCAATGCCTCAGTACAATGTGGCGGGTGTAGGGGATGCACCAAAATCACTTGAAGACTTCAATGGTATGCGTATTCGTGCAACTGGTGGTCTTGGTAATGCATTCAAGACGGTTGGTTCCACACCTACTTCAGTGACAGCTACGGAAGCATATACGGCGCTTGAATCAGGTGTTGTGGACTCAGTTGCATTTGCGCAGCACGCCCATCTGGCTTTCCGCACAATCGACATTGCCAAATGGTGGACTTCCAACCTCAACCCAGGCACTGTGAACTGCCCTGTTGTGGTGAATACAGATGCCTACAATGCTCTTTCTGATGAGCATCGCGCTGCTCTTGACGGATCCAAGGACGAAGCGATCCAACACTACCTCGACAATTACGCAAAGCTCCTTGAAAAGTGGGAAGGTGTTTTGGCTGAGAAGGGTGTGCAGAAAGTTGACTTCACAGATGAACAGATTTCAGCTTTCCGCGAAAAGGCAGCTGTGCCGGTACGTGAAAAGTGGCTTGCTGATATGAAGGCAGCTGGTGTTCCAGGTGAAGAGTTGTATAAACTGGTCACAGATACGCTAGGCAAATAAGCCGCGATAACAAACATGCCTGCCCCTTACCGGGGCAGGTTACTTCTAAAATAATTCAGGGGATATTCAATGGCCGGATCATCATCCGTCCTTGAGGACGATTCCAGTTACAGTTCAGTAGATCGCACGTTAGAGAAACTGGAAAAGTTCATGTGCCTGCTGAGTGGGTTTGCGATTTTTTCGCTTATGATACTGGCGGTTGTCTCTGTGGGGGGACGAAATACAATTGACCAACCATTGCCGGGATATGTGGATTTTATCGAGCAGGTGCTGCCGATAATCGCATTCCTGGGTATTTCCTACACCCAGCGTGAAGGTGGTCATATCCGCATGGATATCCTTGTGGGCAGGCTGAAAGGGCGCATGCTCTGGCTTGCCGAATTTATCACAGTATTTTTCATGCTCGTTCTTATGGTCCTTCTTGTCTGGGGATCATTCGAGCATTTCCTCAGAGCGTTCAATTGGGATGCTCCTTTGTGGAGTAACGATAGCTCTGTTGATCTTAATATACCCCTGTGGCCCGCAAAACTGCTGGTCCCGGTTTCCTTTTCAGTGATTTGTATTCGTCTTGTCTGGCAGCTGATTGGTTACGCAAGAGCCTTCAAATCAGGTGAACTTAATCCTGTAGGATTACCGCTGCCGAAGAGTGCTGCTGAACAAGCCGCGGAAGAGGCTCAATCTGTTTCCGGCGCTGAAGTTGATAAGGAGATCAACTGATGGAACCGATTGAAATTGGCATCCTCGTCTCCTGTGGACTTCTAGTCATGGTTGTTCTCGGCATGCGTGTGGCGTTTGCCGCAGGCCTTGCCGGATTGATCGGACTGATCTGGATATTCTGGTCCAAAAAAGGATATGACCCGAGCGCATTTATATGGGCACTCACCGTCGCTACCAAGACCGCGGGGCAGGTGCCACACTCCAAAATCACCACAAACGCATTGTCGCTAATCCCTACCTTCATTCTCATTGGATATCTCGCTTACCATGCGGGTTTGACCAAAGCGCTGTTTGAAGCTGCTAAACGATGGGTGGGGTGGTTGCCCGGTGGCCTCGCGGTATCGACTGTTTTTGCCACAGCCGGATTTGCGGCTGTATCCGGTGCTTCAGTGGCCACATCGGCTGTTTTTGCCAGGATTGCTATTCCTGAGATGTTGAAGGTTGGTTATGACAAACGATTTGCTGCTGGTGTGGTAGCTGCCGGTGGAACGCTTGCCTCCCTGATCCCGCCATCTGCTATTCTTGTGATCTATGCAATTATCGTGGAGCAGGATGTGGGGAGATTGTTGCTCGCGGGCTTCTTACCAGGTGCATTCTCTGCAGTGATCTATGGCGGGCTGATTGTGGTTATGGCGCTCGTTATTCGGAACTTTGGTCCACCCGTTGGCGGATATTCCTGGAAGGATCGTCTGGTTTCTCTGCCGCCCACATTTCCGATCGTGTTCGTGGTCCTGATCATTATCTCTTTCATCTACAATCCATTTGGTGGTGACAGTTGGGGCACGCCAACTGAAGGTGGTGCGCTCGGTGCATTTGTAGTGTTCTGTATCGCCATGATCAAAGGCATGAAGTGGGGCCAACTCAAAGAAGCGCTGATTGAAAGTGCGAAGCTCTCCGTCATGATTTTCACCATCATCTGGGGGGTCTTGATTTATGTGCGGTTCCTCGGGTTTGCTGATCTTCCTAACGCATTTGCGGATTGGATCACTTCGCTGACGTTCAGCCCGCTGGTCATTTTGATCTGTATCCTGCTTGCCTATGCAATTCTCGGGATGTTTATGGATGCGATTGGCATGCTTCTGCTCACGCTTCCAGTTGTCTATCCGGCTGTGATGGCTCTCAATGGCGGAGAATCTGTTTCAGCAGCTGACAGCGCATTTGGACTGTCTGGTGCAGAATGCGCCATATGGTTCGGAATACTGGTGGTCAAGATGGCGGAGCTCTGTCTGATAACGCCTCCAATTGGCCTCAACTGCTTTGTGGTGGCCGGTGTGCGTGAAGATATCAGCGTGCAGGATGTTTTCCGCGGTGCTTCACCTTTCTTCGTAGCTGACGCGCTTACAATCGCCGGATTGGTGGCATTCCCCGGGATCGTGTTGTTCCTGCCAAGATTGCTTTTAGGCTAGTCAGGCTGCTTTGAAGAATTCCGCTATCTGAACCGCAAATTTTGATGCGTCGTTATCCTGGTCCAGAGTGGTCAAAGCTGCCAAAGCCTGTTCTTCCGGGACCACGGTTCCTATTCGCTCATTGATGAGGTCTTTCATGAACGGTGCGGTGAATTCCGGATGGGCCTGAATGCTTATGGCCTTGCCGGAATAGGCAAAGCCGGCGTTTTTACAATAGTCTGCGGTAATCGTAACTTTGGCTTCCGGAGGCCTTTCGATCACCTGATCCTGGTGCATGGCAAGAAGAGTGCTTTTTGACCCATCATTGTGGGTGTATTCGCGGTTGCCCACACCCCATTCCCCACCGAACCACTCGACGGTTCCGCCCAGTGCCTGGGCCATGATCTGATGCCCGAAACAGATGCCACACATGGGAATGCCTTTGGCGTAAGCTTCGCGTATAAAGTCTTCTAACGGTGGGATCCACGCATGATCTTCATAGGCTGCATGTTTGGATCCAGTGATCAGCCATCCGTCGCAGTCGTTGACACTTACCGGGAAAACCTCTTCGACTACACTGAATACTTCGTATTCAAATCCATGCCCTGCAAGGAACTGGCCAAACATATGCGGATATTGACCATGTGCGTCAGCCAGGTTTTCTGGTACGATTCCTGTCTGTAAAATCCCGATTTTCATAGCAATCTCGCTTTTCCCTCTTCGGTTCTCCATTTATGATTGAAAAACTCATTTGGCAAGGAGAAAGCGGAAATGTTGTCTAGCGTGTGTGTCGGGAGCAATGATCTTGAGGCTGCTGGCAGGTTTTATGATGAAGTTTTGGCAACGATCGGCATGTCTCGTCAAGTGAGCATAGAGCACGAATTGGGTTATGCTGATAAAAACGGTGAAATCTGCTTTTGGGTGGTCAGCCCCTATAACAAGGAACCAGCAACCTTTGGAAATGGTACACAAGTGATCTTTTCAGCGGAAAACAGACAAGCTGTTTCAGCGTTTCATTCCAGTATTTTGAAAATGGGTGGCAGTGACGAGGGGGCTCCCGGGCCACGCGATTACAGCAAGGGATATTTCGGCGCATATGGACGGGATCTGGATGGCAACAAATTGCATGCTGCGGTCATAGAGGATTAATGAATAATTAAAACAATCCAGCTAACTCTTAACTTGAGGGTAATAGTGTTGATGAGAGTTCTATGTTGCAGCGTACTCAAAGTGAAATTCAACTACGGGCGCAAAAGGTGCAGGCTGAAAAGCGAATTGCTGAGCGGGTCAAAGCCACATTTTCCGGAGCGGTTTCAAAAAATAACGAATTTTATTGTCATTGTGTGATCAAGGATGTTTCCAATACCGGAATGCAACTTGATGTCCCAAAGGATGCCACATTGCCTAACGAGTTTGACGTGAAAACTCCTACAGTAAAGGAGGCTTTCAAAGTACGTCAGGCATGGCGCCGCGGTACAAGAATGGGTGTCACATATATCAATATGGATGAGGTCTGATTGTTCTAATCAATCATTCAGGGCTTGATTGCTAAAGCCTTTTCCTTTGTTTGCGCAAAGTTAACAACCACGCGTGCCACCCCGATACCAAATTTTGAAACCCAAGCTGTGTTTTTCAGCGTGCCTTCCTTTGTCAGGATCAAGGTATCGTTGAACCTGACCAGGTTTTCCTTGGGGCCGTTGTCCAGATCGACCACGTAACTAAAAGTTGCTTTGTTTCCACGGACCTTTACCGTTGTTGCACCTTTCACATCTTCTCTGGTGCCTGAATAGGTGTTTTTACCGGTTTTAGTGAAACGCCAGGTTTTGGTGTCTCTCTCTCCATCGGTATAAAAAAAATCTTCGCGGAGTGTCAGCGTTTTGCCGTTCCACTTACCGTTCAGATCCACCCGAAACTCACGCTTGTTACCGTTAATGGCTGAAAACTTACCATAGGCATAGGTTTTACCTTTAAAAAACTCTTCCAATCTGAGATCTGCTGCGGCTGCGGCAAAGGTTGTGAATGTGAAAGCTACCAAAGAGGAAGCCAGCAGGGATATGGAAGAGCGGACCATTACATTTTTCTCCAAAGTCTTGAGGTGAGAACTCAACTAATGGAGACGCTGGCATTTTCAATCCTCAGTGAGCCGGGAAAAGCTTAAAGTTCAAAACCGTGAGCTGACAGGTCCTC
>CAWUJF010000091.1:0-8933 GCA_963922405.1 uncultured Hyphomicrobiales bacterium
TGACGGTTTCGTTGACATTACCAAGACATGGTCGGCAGAGGAAATGGTTCCATTCAGGAAACTGGCTTCTCAAGCCCCGCTTATTATGAGTGGGCATTTGTTCCATCCAGAGTTTTCCAATGGAAAGGCGCCTGTAACCTTCTCTCAGAAGGCACTGACGAAAAAACTACGTGGTGGGCTGGGTTATCAAGGTGTGATACTCACTGATGATCTTGATATGGGCGCAATCCGTAAATCATTCCAACTTCGAGAAGCCATTATATTGGCCCTGGCCGCCGGGAATGATCTATTGCTGCTTTCCAACTCACTAAATTATGACGAAGATCTACCGGCAAATGCTGTCCGTTGGATCGCAGATGCAGTCAAGCAAGGGCGCATTGGTCAGAATCAAGTGAAAGCATCCTACAACCGGGTAATGCGCGTTAAACAACGTTTCAGCGCTTAGCACGGATTAGCAGGTATTACCCAACACACTGGGACCCATCTTCCACACACCAAGTCAAAGCGCTACATATAAGCCCCGAAATTGGTGCTGGTTCTATATTTGCGCGAGATTTTCACTAAGAACCAGCTCAATTGTTGATGGCATCACTAGTCATCAATTTTGCAGTTTTCTACAAAATTTTTGTATTTTTTGCATTTTTTCTCTTGATTTTTCGTATTTTTGAATCAAAATTTGCTCTAGACAACAATATTTTTGTTATTTTTAGCAATTTGCCGATTTTCTAAAATTGGTGAAATGGTCAGATTCGGCCTGATGAATAAGATTACCTCATTCATCAGTACAACTTTAAATTTAATTATTGAGGGGGAATGAAATGGGGAACAATGTTGATGCCCTGACAACAGTTTTCACAGAATTTTACTACTGGGTGACTGTAGTCTTCATGTTTTTAATCCACTTGGGATTTCTGATGTATGAGGTGGGGGCTTCGCGAAGGCGAAACCATATGCATACGCTTATGAAAAACTCGATGCTGATCCCTCTGGTCACGGTAACATTCTTCTTCTTCGGATGGTGGATTTACTGGGCCTTCCCCAATGGGCCAGGTATTACTGGTGGTCTCGTCGATGGGTCTGCCAATGCAGCTAATTCTCCTACTATGGCTACGAATCTGGATGATCGGATTACCGGGGTCTTCTGGGCTGCCTTTCTACTGTTTTCCTGGACTGCGGCTTCGATTGTATCGGGTTCTGTCATAGAACGAATACGATCCACGGCCTTCTGGATACATGCTGTCTTGATCGGTTCGGTGTTCTGGATAATTGATGCGGCATGGGGTTGGCATGCCGGGGGCTGGATGGTTCAAGTGCTTGGCTACCATGATGCCTACGCTTCCGGAGTGATCCACGCCATTGCTGGTGGCTACGCCCTGGGTGTCCTTTGGGTACTAGGACCGAGACTGGGTAAATTTGCGGCAGACGGGACGCCAAGAGATATTCCTCCGCACAACCCCTGGATGGTCGTATTAGGTCTATTCGCGATTTATACGGGTTTCTGGGGGTTCTATGCGGCTTGCAATGTGCCTCTCATTTCTCCGGAAGGGATCGGTGGTCAGATCACAGGTACGACCTGGACCGCAACCAATATTTATCTGGCACCCACCACGCTCGGGGCAATTACCTTCAACTTCTTGATGTCTTTGTCCGGTGGCATGATGATGGCCTATCTTGTTTCAAAAGGTGATCCGTTCTGGACATTCTCCGGTGGGCTTGCCGGTATTATCACCGCTTCGGCAGGTAACGATCTATATCACCCGATCCAAGCCATGATCATCGGTGGGATTGGGGCTGTAGCAGCATACAAGCTCCACTTCTGGGTTGAGCGACGCTTCAAGATTGATGATGCCGTGGGTGCTGTCGCGGTGCATGGATACGCCGGATTTATAGGCGTGTGTCTCGCAGGCTTCATGTTATGGGGCGCGCCATCATCTCCTTATGAGGGATACGCCACCATTAATCCGCTGGGACAATTTCTGGGTGCCGTAATCATGTTCTTTCTCCTGGGTTTCATACCGGCGTTCATCGTTTCGAAGATAATGGCTGGCTTCGGCATCCTGCGTATGCCTGAACGTATTGAGCTTGAAGGTCTCGATTATAAGGATGATGAAGCCTTCAGGGCTGCGTCTGCCGACGTAATGGCAGCGGAAAAAGCCCGAGCAGAAGCACTTTGATTGGAGAAAATGATGTCAACTATTGGATATAGTAACTGGAACGTGGATCTGGCTGAGGTTGGGGCTATTTATCCCTTCCAGGGAACCGAAAGCCTGATGTGGATCATAGGACTGGCCCTTTGGATCGGGTGGCATATTTATCAAGCACGTGCCGAAGGTGCAGAATTGGATGAACGCGCCAGTCAATTTGACAAAGGTTCTGCAAGCAAAAACATAGAACGCTACTGAAAATGTTCCCCCTCTGGAAGTTTCAGTAAGCCAGGAAGGGTTGTGACTCGACGACCCTTCCGTTTTTGTTTCTGATCTCAGTTGAGACAAGATACAAAAAAGGCCGCTCAATGAGCGGCCTTCATCTATTCAGTCGGCGAAGACTTACATCATGCCGCCCATGCCGCCCATGTCAGGCATTGCTGGTGCAGCAGCTGCAGCTTCTTTTGGTGCTTCAGCAACCATTGCTTCAGTTGTGATCAGCAGAGATGCCACAGAAGCTGCATCCTGAAGTGCTGAACGCACAACTTTCACAGGGTCGATGATACCCATGTCTACCATGTCACCGTATTTGCCGGTTTGAGCGTTATATCCGAAAGTAGCTTTCTTCTCTTCCAGAACCTTGCCCACAACAATGGAACCTTCGTCCCCAGCGTTTTCAGCAATCTGACGGATTGGTGCCTGAAGCGCACGACGAACGATGTTGATACCAGCATCCTGGTCAGCATTGTCGCCTTTTGAGGAGATTGCTGCGGATGCTTTAAGAAGAGCAACACCACCACCGGCAACGATACCTTCTTCAACAGCAGCGCGTGTTGCGTTAAGTGCATCGTCAACACGGTCTTTTTTCTCTTTCACTTCAATCTCGGTTGCACCACCAACGCGGATAACTGCAACACCACCGGCAAGCTTAGCAAGACGCTCCTGAAGCTTTTCACGGTCGTAGTCAGAGGAAGTTTCATCGATTTGCTGCTTGATCTGTGCAACACGGCCAGAAATCTCTTTCTTTTTGCCAGCTCCATCAACGATCACAGTGTTTTCTTTAGAGATGTTCACTTTCTTAGCAGTACCAAGCATGTCCAGAGATACGTTCTCCAGCTTGATGCCGAGGTCTTCGGAGATGACCTGACCACCTGTCAGAATTGCGATGTCTTCGAGCATAGCTTTACGACGATCACCGAAACCTGGTGCTTTAACAGCAGCGATTTTCAATCCACCGCGAAGCTTGTTCACTACGAGTGTTGCAAGCGCTTCACCTTCAACATCTTCTGCAATGATAAGAAGCGGACGAGATGATTGAACGACAGATTCCAGAATTGGCAACATTGCCTGAAGGTTTGAAAGTTTCTTTTCGTGAAGAAGAATGTATGGATCTTCAAGATCAGCAACCATTTTCTCTGGGTTTGTCACGAAGTAAGGAGAAAGGTAGCCACGATCAAACTGCATGCCTTCCACAACTTCCAGCTCAGTTTCAGCAGTCTTAGCTTCTTCAACTGTGATAACGCCTTCGTTTCCAACTTTTTGCATTGCTTCAGCGATATCATCACCGATTTGGCTTTCGCCGTTTGCTGAAATCGTACCAACTTGAGCAACTTCTTCTGAAGTCTTGATCTTCTTTGATTTCTTAACAAGTTCGGCAACAACCTCGTCAACGGCCAGGTCTACGCCACGCTTAAGATCCATTGGGTTCATGCCAGCGGCAACTGCTTTTGCGCCTTCTTTAACGATAGCTTGTGCAAGAACTGTAGCAGTTGTCGTGCCGTCACCAGCCACATCATTGGTTTTTGAAGCAACTTCACGAACCATCTGTGCGCCCATGTTTTCAAACTTATCTTCAAGCTCGATTTCCTTAGCAACAGAAACACCATCTTTTGTGATGCGTGGTGCGCCGAATGATTTTTCTAGAACAACGTTACGACCCTTAGGACCAAGCGTTACCTTTACAGCGTTTGCAAGTGTATCAACGCCGCGCAACATTTTTTCACGTGCGTCTGTGCTGAATTTTACTTCTTTGGCAGCCATTTTTAGCTCCTTTTTAAGCGGTCAGTTTTGCCGCTTGAATTTAATATTGAGGTTTGTGAGAAAATGGCCTGTTAGCCGACAATTCCCATGATGTCTGATTCTTTCATGATAAGAAGGTCTTCACCCTGAATGCGAACTTCAGTACCTGACCATTTACCAAACAGAACAATGTCACCAACTTTTACATCGAGTTCTACGAGTTTGCCGCTCTCGTCACGAGCGCCGGAGCCAACTGCTACGATCTCACCTTCTGAAGGCTTTTCCTGAGCTGTATCAGGAAGAATGATTCCACCTGCAGTTTTCTCTTCAGCATTCACGCGGCGAACAACAACGCGGTCATGCAACGGACGAAATTTCATTTTTGCCATATTTGTTACCCTAGTTAGGAGCGCCCCGATATCCGGCGCTATTAACGATCCAAAATAATTAGCACTCTACCAAGGTGAGTGCTAACGATGGGGATTTAGTGAGTAGTTGTTCCGATGTCAAGAAAATTCAGAAGTTTTCTTGGCTTAGTAATTCACTAGTTAGGTTGAGCATGGGTGATGTCAAGCAATGAAATTCGGAGTTTTCGGTTCACTGAAATAATTACCCTGACCATAAAAGACATCATGGTCAATTAGCTTGAGAAGCTGGTGGTCCTGTTCCACATGGGTGACAATTAAATCGACACCTGCAGTGGTCGCAGCTTCCAAAATCTCGATATCAGGATTGTATTGTTCCATTGCCTCAATCTGTTCAAGCATTTCCACTGAGAGTTTGATGCTTGAGAACATATTTTGCTTGAGTATGGACACGGCGCTTGAGATATCACTGCAATTATCAAGTGCAATTTTGAAACCTAGATCCAGGATTTCTCTTATACGCTGCTGCTTGTCTTTTCCCAAGCGCTCAAAGTCTTCCTGGCTGACTTCAAAGCAGATGTTTTTATTCAGGATTTCGTTTGCCTCGAGCATTGTCAAAAATGAATTAAACGCATCATCTTCATTAAAGGTGTGCCTGGACAAGTTTATGTAGAAGCGGGCCTTCTGGTTTTGCCTGCGAATTGATCGAGCCATCGATACAGCTTTTTCAATCATGATGGCGTCAAGTTGTGCGAATTCCTGAGGATGTTCATAGCGTTCCATAAATTCACTGGCAGGCACTAAATTGCCGGCCTCATCCTTCATGCGGGCCAAAGCTTCGTAAGCGATAACATTACGATCTGTCATTGAAACAATCGGCTGTATGTGAAATTCGAGTGAGTCCCAGGGATCGGAGCCTATTCCTGGCTGGTTTGTGTTCGCTGCAAACTTTTCCAAGGTCTCATTGTGGGTTTCGCCTCGCTTCGCTGTGTCCAGATGAATGATGTTCGAAGTGTCTGTGGTTTCGACATTATCAAAATCATCTTGCTCAGACAGTTCGCGTTTTTGTATCTGCGCTTCTTTATGAACTTGAGAAGATTGGATGAAGTCAATTTTTCTCTGCAGAGTTTTCACCGTGTCTGTGTTTGCAGAATTGGATGACATTGCTTCAAACAAGTCGATCATTCGCATCTCGTAATCGAGTATACCTTTTTGCAGCTTTTCAACGCGTCTCGCCAGGTATTGATTATGGAGAAATGTGGCTAACGTTTGCAGCACACAGAAGGTAACACAAGCTATCATTAACGCTTCCAAACGGTCCCATCCCATCAAGTCGGTTGCAATCAATGCAGCCACAACGGACAGGGTTGAAATCAATGCTGTAGAAACAATGTATGATGAAAGTTTCATGATGCGTTCTAGTGCTCACTTAGATCAGTAATCTGACACTATAATTGAATAGAACCTGTATCCCCATGGCGATGTGAGAATTATGCTGTTTTATGGTAATCAAACATTGTTAATGACACCTGGTTGTGCCATTAGGCTGCCAAGAAAAACCTTCCCGGAACTTTTTCATGTCCAACATACCTAATGTAAGTGGCCTTAGAGATTTGGTCGATCAGTATGATTGTATTCTATGCGATGTCTGGGGTGTTTTGCATAATGGCAGACGCATATGGACTGATGCGGCGAATGCACTGATTGAAGCCAGAAAAGCAGGAACGGTTGTGGTAATGATCACCAACGCACCACGACCTCAAGGACCCGTACTCAAGCAACTTGCCAATATGAATTGTCCAGAAGATGTGTTCGATGATTTGGTGACATCCGGAGACGTGACCCGTTCATTGATCAAACAGGTCGATGGTGGGGTTTATCATATCGGCCCCGATCGCGATTACGCGCTGTATGAGGGTTTGGATGTGACGTTTGCTGATCCTCAGGATGCGAAGGGAATTGTCTGCACCGGTTTGTTTGATGATTACAACGAGCATCCTAGTGAATATGTCGATCGGTTCAAAACCTATATTGATCTCAATTTGCCTTTCATTTGCGCAAATCCCGACATTGTAGTAGAGGTCGTCGACAGATTACTCTGGTGCGCAGGCTCCCTTGCCAGAGAATATGATGCGCTTGGTGGAGAGACCAAAATTGTGGGCAAGCCATACAGCCCCATCTATGATGAAGCCATAGATCGAGCAAAGGCGCTTTCTGGAAAACAGTTTGATAAATCCGGAATATTGGCCATTGGCGACGGATTGCCTACCGACATTAAGGGTGGCGCGAACAACGATATTGATACGCTTTTTATTACAAATGGCATCCATGCAGCCGATTACACTGATACAGAAGTAGATGCAGAAAAACTGCAGGCATTTCTGGCAGAAAATAATGCCCAACCCGCTGCCTGGATAAAAAACCTTGTCTGGTGAGGCAAAGTTTGGCACTCGTTTCTACCATGAGTTTTTTACGTATACAGAAACCAGCTGATTTCCCCGACAATTTAAAGGGCGGAGTGGTTGCCATCGGTAATTTCGATGGTGTTCATAGAGGACATCAATCCGTGCTCAATACGGCTGTGAAACTGGCGGAATTGTCAGGTGTTTCAGCAACAGTTCTCACATTTGAACCGCATCCACGGACTGTGTTCAAACCCGACACTCCAGTTTTTCGACTTACCCCTGCTCCGTTAAAAGCAGAACTTATTGAAAACCTCGGATTTGATTGCGTCATTGAGCATACCTTTGATCGTGATTTTGCCGGAACGAACGCAATCGACTTCGTGGAAGAAGTTTTGCAGAGCAAGCTCAATGTTTCTCATGTGGTGACAGGCTATGACTTCCACTTTGGCAAGGGTCGTGAAGGTAGTCCGCAGTTCCTGGCCGCCAATGGCGAACGACTTGGGTTTGCCACAACGATTGTGCAAGCTTTTAACGATGAAGGCGGTGGTGTTGTTTCTTCGACTCGCATCAGGGAATGCCTTGCAGAAGGTGAAATTTCTGAAGCCAATGGGCTGCTTGGATTTTGTTACCGTGCCAGCGGCATAGTTTCAAAAGGCCGCCAGGTGGGACGAGAGTTGGGATATCCTACAGCCAACCTGGCAATGCCGGCTGAATGCACGCTACGCCATGGGATATACGCGGTTAAGATTCGTCTGGCAGATGGCTCTATTATGGATGGTGTTGCGAGCTATGGTCGAAGGCCAACTTTTGACAATGGCGAAGCTTTGCTTGAGACCTTCATTTTTGATTTTTCCGGTGACCTTTACGATCAGCAAATAACCGTTTTCATCCATGGGTATCTGCGCGCAGAGGAAAAATTTTCTTCTGTCGAGGCGCTGATCGAGCAGATGGACAAAGACAGTAAAGAAGCAAGAGCCATCCTATCTGCAATTGCTCCCGAAAAAGGAATGTGGCCAACGCCACAGATCTAGCACCAGTTAGTGCGAGTAAAATCGATTATCCAGAACGTTCGAATGGATATCAGAAATTTGTATTTTGATATGGTCCTGATGCTCTGGATTTAGCAGATAGTGATGCGCCTGTGGCATAAGTGCGGAGGGCACCTTGAGGATTGCAGATTTGGCAGAAATACAGAATTCCTCCCAAATCTGTCTTGTTACGTTTTCATCATTTTGCCAATCATCCGGCAATTTGACTTCACCAATATCAAGTTTTTCAGGGACGCTGATTTCAAGCATCTGGTAAGTAACTGGAATGATGTCCGGATCAAATCTGGCCAGCAGTTCGAGCAAACACGTTGAAGGATGGTCAGAGCAATAGACGATACGACGGCCAAGATGGTTCCAGCGGCCAGCGCTGTTTTTGCCCCCCTGTCCGGACAGTTCAGCGTAGTTGGAAATTCTCCAAATACGCATTGTCAGGCATAGATACCATGATCAATTGCGTGGAGCTGCATTTCCACTTCACGAGCGCCTGTTTCTGAAACAAGCATGTCAATCGGCACCTGCCAATTCATAGACCGGTTGGTGCGCCGCAGCCACTGATTTGCTTTTTCTTCGGTCCCGAAAACCCGGGAAGCGTGTTCTAAAACCCGTTCAAGACGTTGTACTCGATCAGACTCTTCCAGGCTAAGCATTTCCTTGCGACGGCCCAACGTACGTTGCGGCGCGACCAGCTTGTAAATCTCTGGTTTTGAAAAACCACGATCCAGCAAGCCATCAATTCGTTCAACACGAACCTGGAACTGAGATATGTCCGTCTGGATGTTCATTTTACTGCTCCGAAAAGCTTAGTTCAGCCAATTGCCACAAATACTACGGCAATTGGCCAAAAAAATCAAATTGACGCTTGTTTTACCGCTTTATTGTGTTGGTTGCTACTGATAAAAGCAGCATATGGAAAGTAAACTGACACACCAAACAATCATACGAATTATAGGC
>CAWUJF010000092.1:0-8910 GCA_963922405.1 uncultured Hyphomicrobiales bacterium
CCGTTGAACGATTCATTTGATGTTACTGCCAATGACGGAATTTGGGATTCCCTGGCCCCTGGCGACACGGTCACCTTCACAGCGCTATACACTGTTACCCAGCAGGACATTGATAGCCGTCAATAGCTGATGGATTTAGGCGCCAGCAGCCAGAACTTCTTCGCGGTATTGCTTGCGCAAAGTGTCGATCACAACCCAGTCCTTGCCCTGTTTCACATGCCAGAATGTCCAGCCATTACAGGCATCAAGGGATTGCACTTTCGCACCCATTTTATGGATTGAAGCTGTTTCGCCTTCGCGCTCCAATGATCCATCGATCCTGACCTTAGCTTTCCAGCGCTTCTTTGAGTCAGTCAGCGTGTCCCCCGCCTTGAGCAAGCCGGTTTCAAGCAATGCACCGAAGGCAACACGTGGTTCTGCACGCTTTCCGGTTGTGACCACCAGTTGAGGTGACTTGATCACCTCCACAGAATTGATGCGTTCGATTGCAGCGTCGATATATTTGTCCTCACGGTCAATGCCAACGAAATTCCGCCCCAGACGTTTTGCCACAGCACCTGTTGTGCCCGAGCCGAAAAACGGATCAAGAACAGTGTCGCCCGGCTTTGTGGAAGACATGATCACACGGTGCAGCAACGCTTCAGGCTTTTGTGTTGGATGTATCTTGTCGCCGTTTTCATCCTTCAGTCTTTCGCCACCGTTACAAATCGGGAACAACCAGTCAGAGCGCATCTGCACCTCATCATTCGCCATCTTCATGGCGTCATAATTGAACGTGTAGCCCTTGGCATTCTGACTAGGAGAAGCCCAGATCATGGTTTCATGGGCATTGGTGAAGCGGCGACCACGGAAATTTGGCATCGGGTTGGTTTTACGCCAGACAATGTCATTGAGAATCCAGAAGCCCAGATCCTGCAGCAATGTGCCTACGCGGAAAATATTGTGATACGAACCAATCACCCAGATCGTACCATCCGGCTTCAAAACCCGACGAGCTGCCAATAACCATGCTCTTGTGAAGGCGTCATAGGCTTCGAACGTGGCGAACTGGTCCCATTCATCATTCACCGCATCAACACGGGACTGATCCGGCCGGTGAAGGTCACCTTCCAGCTGCAGATTGTAGGGAGGATCAGCAAAGATCACATCAACACAATTGTCTGGCAGCTTTTCCAGCGCCGCAATACAATCGCCTTTTATGATGGAGTTAAGCCAGGTTGGATTCTTGTTTTTTGCGGAATCCAGTTCCGCAAGTTGGACAACATTCATTTTTTGACCCTACGCAATACTATACGGGTAATAATCTCGCCCCTATGGTTACCGAATAGGGTAAATAATGTTCTAACGATTCGACAAACGTCCGGAGTTATTGCTTTGACTGAAATACAATTGGTGATTTTTGATTGTGACGGGGTCTTGATGGACTCGGAAATCGTCGCCGCTGCTGCCGAATTGGAGATCTATTCTGAATTCGGGATTGAGATGAGCCAGGAGGAGTTTGCAAGCCGTATGGCAGGAATGTCATCCTTCGAAGTAAAAAAGCGCATGGAAGAAGAATTGGGTCGCGATCTGCCGGACCGGGTGATCCCGGACAGCAGAACGCGTGTGAATGAAAAGGTGATCGCAGAAGCTCAGATTGTCACCGGGGCAGATATCGTACTCGACGCCCTTGATCAGGCCAGATGTATTTGCTCGAATTCGCCGCCGGAAAGATTGGAAAAAGTACTGGGCCGTGTCGGGCTTTATGACCGCTTCCGCCCCTATGTTTTTTCCGCTCAGGATGTGGACCCGCCGATCTTCAAACCAAAGCCGGACCTGATCCACAAGGCGCTGGCGGAATTCGATGTGAAGCCGCAGGAAGCGGTGGTCATAGAGGATTCCAACCATGGCATAGCGGCAGCTGTTGCCGCAGGCGCTCGGGTAATTGGCTTCACAGGTGCTTCCCACACCTATCCAGAACATGCCGACCAGCTGATTGATGCAGGTGCAGAGACTGTGATCAATCGCTTATCTGATCTTCCTTCCATTGTGGAAGCACTCGGACAATGGGATGGATTTGCATGAGGTCATGCGGCCCAGCCATTTGAAAAAATGATGAATGCAAGAACAGAAAACACCAAGCCGAATATGCCATCGGCTACTCTCCGGAACTTCAAATAGAAATTGTGAAACCCTTTTGTTGAAAAGGCTACCGCATAAGCCCCATAGGTGATGAAAACAACCAAGCTCGCGCCGATGGAAAAGATGACGAGGGCTAACAGCTCTGTGGTTACAGAAGTGATCAGCACCGAGATAGACGCCCAGAACAATGCTACCTTGGGGTTTGAAAATGTCACTGCCAATCCATGCAGGATATTCTGCATTAGCGGTCTTGAGGATCCGCTCTCAATCATCGCTGTTGAGCCACTCAAGACAGCTGATCGAAATCCCTTATAGGCAAGAAACAGAAGATAGCTTCCTCCAAACAGCGAAATCCAGAACACCACATCAGGTCGTGAGGCGATAAATGCTGCAAGCCCCAGATTGGCCAGAGAAGCCCATATCAGAGCGCCAATAGCGATCCCTAGATTGACCTGAAGCCCGTTAGAAAGCCCACCACCTAGGGATGAAGTAACTACCGCAAACATATTGGGGCCAGGGGAAATGGCAGCAGCGAACAATCCCAGCCATCCGGTTATCATTGCAGCCAATACACCATTGCTGAAGACAGCGTGCGTTTCAAAAATCCACATTCTTTTCTCCTGAAATTGTGTCAGCAGAAAACAGCACAAGGGATTATCTCAATGGTTCGATACTGTTCGAACTATCCTCGAAAAATTTGTGTTAGAATGCAGTCATGACTTATGGACCGGACATGGCACGGGTAGCCTCTCTCATCGGTGATCCTTCAAGATCAATGATGCTTTGCGCTTTGATGGGTGGTGAGGCGTTGACTGCTACTGAGTTGGCTCGTGAAGGCGGCGTAACAAAGCAAACGGCAAGTACACATCTGGGTCAATTGCTTGATGGCGGCTTGTTGACCATGCAAAAGCAGGGCAGACATCGGTATTTCAGCCTGGCCAATGCAGATGTTGCTCATTTACTGGAAAACCTGATTACAATTTCCGGAGCAATGGGCACGCGCAAGTCCATGCCTGGGCCCAAGGACAAAAGATTGCGTAAAGCGCGAATGTGCTACGACCACATGGCTGGTGAAATGGGCGTTGCCTTATACGATGGATTGCTGGAGCGGAAACTCCTGACTCTGGGTGGTGCACATTCATCGGAAACTGGAATTGGATTGAACGAAAAGGGACGGCATTATTTCAACGGTTTTGGCATCGATGTGAACAAACTCGAAGAGAGTAGGCGTCCCGTTTGCAGAACATGTCTTGATTGGAGCGTTCGTCGACAGCATTTAGCCGGCAGTCTGGGCGCTGCCATTCTGGAACGGATGTTTGAATTGAACTGGGTAAGAAAATCAGAGACGCCCCGCCTGCTGGTTTTCACACCGAAGGGAGAGCGTCTCTTTTCTGAAAAGTTTGGAACTACAGCAGATGTTTCCTGAACCGCGCAGGAGGGGATGACAACGGCCCAGGAAAACATTTGCTTTGCTGACTATACAGCCTGCAAATTTTCTTCAGGTTTGTGCAGCCCCACAACGGCGAGAACCGTTCCACCAAGCACCCAGTAGTAGGCTGCATCCAGGCCTTTGAGACCCAAAATGATAGGCGCGACCACGAAGACCAGACCAACTAGAAAGTCGACTGCCAGATGGAAGCTGTAGGGAAGTACTCTTAACAATCCCAGTTTGTGATCGGTGAGAACCGTCAAGAAGAAAGCTGCAATCCCGGTTGCAACAGACAACCAGATTGCCATTGGATTGGATGCTCCCAGACCGAAGATAAAGGGCATGACAACCAGCCCGAGTGCGACTGGATAGTCCAGGTAAGCGTGAATGTTTTTTGTGATAAAGCGTGGCATGATTGCCTCCTTGTTTTCGAAATCTGGAAACGATTTCTCTATTTATTGATTAACTTCCTTGACCATCATTTCGGCATGGCTTTCGTGCGCTTTGAAGATGCCGAGCCCGGTTTCAAACAGAGCCTTGACTTCAGGATTGTCGATATTTGGAATGAAGGTATTTTCCACCAGATCATTGACTGCACGGTGATAGGCGAGTTCGTTTTCCGCATAACGCTTGTCAAACTCTTTACCGCGCAACTTGCTCATTTCATCCACGAGCTTGTCAGCATTTTCTTCAAGGCTTTGGCTGAGAAAATTGTCCTGTGCTTCAGCGCCAAGTTTCTTCAACAAAGCAAGTGCCTGCTCATTTACTGCGGTATGATCGTTGATCATGTTTTCGGCAAAATCCCGGATGTCCGGATTTTTTGAGATTGCGAGCGCAAGGTGAGCGTATCTGATGTCAATATTGTCAGCGGTGTACGCCACATGGGCAATTTCAAGATCGTTCAAATCCGCTGGTGATTGAGCAAAAACGGGAGCTGTGAGTATTGATGCGGCCATGCCCAGTGCAAGTATTATTGGCTTAAGTTTCATTATTAGAGTTCCTTCCTAAAAATTGTGCTGAACCGCGAAGTTCAGATAGGAAGTTCATAAGAATCCATTTTTTTCTTCAGTTGAATGACAGAAAGTCCTGTATTCTTGACCGATCGTACACAGACGCTGGAACACGATGACTTTTGTGTTATATCTGATGAAACATTGAGTGAGGTGCCTGATGGATCTTCTGAGTGACATTTTATCGCGAATGCAATTATCCGGAACTTTGTATTTCCGGACCTCCTTCACGTCACCGTGGAGCATCGCTGTACCGTCTTACAGGAAGGTGGCGCGGTTTCACCTTGCTCATAAAGGCCGGTGTTTTATTCGCGTAGAGGGAGAGGACAACCCGATTCTCCTTGAGCAGGGTGATCTGGCGATCATCATGCGTGGGGCTGCGCACACGCTTTACTGTGATCCGGAAACCGAAAACCAGGCTGTGATGCTGGATGCGGTTCTGGAGCAATCTGGCTTCACAGGAAAGGGCACCCTGGTTTATGGCGAATACGGAACCAATCATGAAACACAGCTGGTTTGCGGGCATTTTGCTTTCAGTGAGCAGGCTCAAAACCTGCTGATTGATGCTTTGCCATCTCATATCCACGTTAAGAATTATGGTGCCCACTCAGCCCAATGGATGGAGAACACACTCAAGGTTATTGGCAGTGAAGCGGGAATGGATCAAATGGGCAGTGATCTGATAGCCATAAAAATGTCCGAGATCATTTTCGCCCAGGCCCTGCGCGCGTATCTGGATAATCTCGATGCAGAGGTGCCTGTTCTCGCAGGCTTTGCGGACAAACGCATCGCAAAGTCACTTTCAGCAATCCACGAAGACCCGGGTCAAAACTGGATGTTGGAGACTTTGGCCAGTATTTCTGGCATGTCTCGTACTGCCTTCACCAAGCGTTTCTCAGAGTGTATGGGAATGACGCCGTTGAACTATGTCACGCACTGGCGAATGGAACTAGCCCCTGAGGAACTGGCAAACACCAACACATCGATTATCGAAATTGCTGAAAAGGTCGGATACAAATCAGAGGCTGCCTTTAGCCGTGTTTTCAAGAAATATCATGACTCGGCTCCTGCCACTTATCGCAGGTCCATGCAACTCAACTAGATTACATGAAGACTTAATGCTGGTCTGATCAGCCGTCGATCGAGCGCGCTAGAATTCTGGAAACCTGAGTCAATCCGAAATCGGACTCTTCCATCCACACATTAAAAGCATCCTGGACCTGCATCATGGCTTTCTTGGAAGTGGGTTGTTTGTCCACCACACCTTCGCGAACCAATGCCGCTGTCACATCCCGTGAAAGAATATAGCAATCAGCGCCCATAAAGCGCAGAAAATATTGACCCGTCATGGCTCCCAGACGGCTCCCCCGCTTGTGCAGGGTTTCTAGCAGCTCATTGCGATGGGTAACGGGAGAAGTTCCGATCCAGTCACCCACACTGCCGTGTTCCTTGGAAATCTCACCGAAAAAGCGTGCATTTTCCGGCACGGTTCTGATCTTCTGTGGATTACGCACAATCCGTTTGTCTGACGCAAGTTCAGCAATGTCGTCATCACTGGACAAGATCCATCTGCCCAGATCAAAGTTTTCGAACGCGGCTTCAAACCCATCCCATTTGGATTCAATCACCTTCCAGTTAAATCCGGCCTGAAACACGCATTTGGTGGCCATAGATAACCAGCGGTCATCCGAAATTCCTGCCAGTTCTTTACGGCTTTTGGGTGATGAAGAAGCCACATGTTCTTCCATGTTATCATCGCCATGGCGCTCACATGCAATTGCATAAATTTCATCAATTGAACGCATGGTCTTGATTAACCCTCGGGTGGACCTTCATCAAATCCCACGAACACAATCAGGTTTGGACTTTTCGGTGCCGGTACATTCACTTCGCCATCAATATAGCTGAAGGTGGTGTTGGACCCGCCTTCAGGGATTGTTACAGGAACCTGATGTAATACTGAGTACAACACTTCCTTACCTGCCGTCGCCACAGCAACTCGGATCGGCATGGTGATAGTCCCTGTGGCTCCGGAAGGACCATTGATGGTGCGGCCCTTGATGCCCACCCGCAGGTTCAGTGTTTCACCAATATAGTTGCATTCCCGGGCAACTTCCGAAATCGTTGACTGAAACTTGATTTTTCCATTCGCACCGGGGTCTGTTTGTTTCACACCCTCGTCAAATATTCGGAATGACTCAGTCCCTTCACGAATAACGGTCTTCGGACAAAACCCACGCAGGCTCTTTTGTAGATCAACCTGCTCTTGTTCCTTTTGTGTCCTTGTCTGCTGCTCAGTCCCGTCCAGAGCTGATGTATTTCCGCTGCCAGATGTGTTGCAAGCAGCCAGAAAAACCATGCCAGCCAAAGGCAGAGCTTTGCCAGCAAAATTAGTAACTTCCCTAATTAACATTTACCCAAACCCATACTCTAGTTCCTTGCTCCTACCACAAGGATGATTGCACCCCATTCTTTGGTTGCTTCTATCCCTTATAAAAGGCTAAAAGGCGGCAATCAAACAATTCACGGAATTTTCTGTCTAAAACAAATTTCGGTATCTCATATGAAATACATCAGCACTCGTGGTGAAGCACCTGAACTTGGTTTTCAGGAAGTACTTTTGGCCGGTCTGGCCCGTGACGGTGGCCTTTATATTCCGTCTCAATGGCCACAGATATCAAGCGAAGAAATAAAATTGATGGCCGGTCAATCCTATGCGGAGACTGCCAAAATGGTTCTGACACCGTTTGTAGATGGTGAAATTCCCACCTCGGATTTCCACCAGATGATTGATGAAGCCTATGCCACATTCCATCATCCTGCAGTAGTTCCGCTTGTGCAAATTGGTGATAACCATTGGATTATGGAATTGTTCCACGGGCCGACACTTGCGTTCAAAGACGTGGCAATGCAGTTGCTCGCGCGGATGATGGATTATGTCCTGGCCGAACGTAATCAACGGGCCACCATTGTGGGCGCGACTTCCGGTGATACGGGCGGTGCAGCGGTTGAAGCATTCCGCGGGCGTGAAAACACAGATATTTTCATTCTTTTCCCGAAAGGCAAGGTTTCACCGGTCCAGCAACGTCAGATGACAACCGTTCCTGATGCCAATGTACATACTCTGGCGATTGAAGGTGATTTCGATGATTGTCAGGCGCTGGTAAAGGAGATGTTCAATCATCACGATTTCAGGGACCGCCTTCAGCTTTCCGGCGTAAACTCCATCAACTGGGGTCGGATCATGGCTCAGGTTGTCTATTATTTTTCTTCTGCCGCCAATATCGGTTCTCCTGATCGCACCGTCTCGTTTACGGTTCCGACTGGCAATTTTGGAGACATTTTCGCGGGCTACGTGGCAAAGCGAATGGGCCTTCCGGTTGATGATCTGGTAATTGCCACCAATCAGAATGATATTCTCACCCGGACATTTGAATCGTCACGTTACGAGACTACTGTGACCACACCTTCCATTTCGCCGTCAATGGATATCCAGGTATCGTCGAACTTCGAACGTTTACTGTTTGATGCAAGTGAACGAAATGCCACAGAAATCCGCCAACAAATGGACAATCTGAAACAGTCCGGCAGTTTTGAGATTTCCACTGCTACCATGGAACGTATCCAGTCAGAGTTTTCAGCCGGACGGTGTGATGAGGTGCAAACGAAAGAACGCATTTCTCAGACCCTCCAGGCCGCAAGCTATCTGTCTGACCCGCATACAGCAGTTGGCCTTCATGTGGCTGAAGCCAGCCTTGACAGTCACAACCCGATGATCACTCTGGCAACAGCACATCCGGCAAAGTTTCCAGTGGCTGTAGAAGAGGCATGTGGAATATATCCTGACTTGCCGGAACGTATGGGAGACATGATGGACCGTGAAGAACGGTTTCATGTCCTGGCCAATGATATCAATGCGGTTGAAAGCTATATCGAGGAAAATTCAAGAGCGGCAGGTAGCTAGAAATTTATGACTAATTTGGATCGCACATTTGTATAGTGACATTTGTGTGGAGGGGAACTAGTATCGCGTAATGAGTACGAATATCACCAAACTTGAAAATGGCCTGACAGTTATCACCGACGCCATGCCTCATCTGGAAAGTGCTGCACTGGGTATCTGGATCAGATCCGGTTCCAGAAATGAAAAAGAAGATCAGCACGGCATTGCCCATCTTCTTGAGCACATGGCGTTTAAAGGCACAAAAAACCGTTCCGCCTATCAGATTGCCGAAGAAATAGAGAATGTGGGTGGTGAGTTGAACGCCGCTACCAGTGTTGAAACAACAGCATATTATGCACGGGTTCTGAAACCTGAAGTCTGCCACGCTGCTGATATTCTCTACGACA
>CAWUJF010000093.1:0-8901 GCA_963922405.1 uncultured Hyphomicrobiales bacterium
GGGTTCCGCTACGCAGACAATTTATGGGTAAAAGTGAGCACAGGAGTTGAGCGTATTACGCTGACCTTTGACGATGATGGCCCGGGCATTGCAGAAGATATGCGTGAAGAGGTTTTCAAACCGTTCATGCGACTGGACGAAGCCCGCAATCTGGATGAAACCGGAACAGGTCTTGGTCTGTCCATCGCCCGCGATATTGCAAGAAACCATGGCGGCGACATAAACCTCTATGACAGCCCCAATGGTGGATTGCGCGTGATTATCACTCTGCCACATTAGGCCAAGGCTTAATGCAGCCGTCCACCGTTCGGCACTTTCTTTTCAAGCGCAGCCAGTGTCACATTGCCCTCTTCATCGAGAAAGCCGAGCGTCAAGACTTCTGACATAAATGGCCCGATCTGGCGGGGCGGAAAATTCACCACTGCCATAACCTGCCGGTCCATCAGTTGGTCCCGGTCGTAGTTTGCCACAACCTGAGCCGATGTTTTCTTCACGCCGATTTTCTCACCAAAATCGATCCAGAGCTTCCAGGCCGGTTTGCGCGCTTCCGGAAACTCCTGCACATCAACAATCGTGCCGATGCGGATATCCACTTTCAGAAAATCATCGATTGTAATTTCTTCGCTCTCACTCATTACCTATTCCCTACTCTAGGATAGTTCTTCAGACCGCTTCTTTGCAGCGGCAATTGCTTTTGTCATCAAGGGTTGCAACCCATCTTCCGCCATCAGCACGGATAGCGCCGCAGCTGTCGTGCCATTGGGTGATGTCACATTCCTGCGCAGCGTTGCCGGTGTATCGGTTGATAGGCGCAAAAGCTCCCCTGCCCCCGAAACAGTTCCCAGCGCAAGCGTCATGGCAAGCTCATCAGGCAAACCGGCCTCAACGCCTGCAACCGCCATACATTCTGCCAGATGAAACACATAGGCCGGACCACTGCCGGAGACAGCCGTCACAGCATCAATGAGAACCTCATCATCAACCCATTCCAGTTTGCCAATAGCGCTTAAGAGCTGTTCCACATTGTCCCGTTGTTGCTGGGAAACATGTTCATTGGGGCAGGCAACTGTCATGCCGCGCAACACAAGTGACGGCGTATTGGGCATGGTGCGGATTGCAGCAGGCGAGCCATAAGGTGTGGTGATCTGCTCAAGCGTCGTCCCCGCTGCAACGGAAACAACCACCGTGTGATCTGCAACCAGGCTAACGAGCCCGGGCAGCACATCATCCATCATCTGCGGCTTAACGGCAATCAGCAGCACATCAGGTGCCTCAACACCATCTGGCGATGTGTGATGCTTAATACCGCTTTCGCTTAAGAGCTCAACCAATGCCGGTGATGGCATTGGATCCACGACACACGCATTTGCCGGCTCAAGCCCGTTCGCCAACCATCCGCGCAACATGGCACCACCCATATTGCCGGCACCTACCAGCACCACTGAAAAATCCATGAGACCTCCGGTCACTAAACTAAGTTCGGACCCAAGCTAATATAGATTTAGCGGCAATGATAAAGTTATTTTTGAACCGTGATGAGATTTAAGCCGTACCGCTTGTTTCGAACAGGGCGCTCTTGATTGCTTCATCCGCATCATGACCGGCCCAGACCACAAACTGAAACGCCTGATAGTACCGCTCACATGCTTCAATCGCACTGGCCAGCAGACACTCAAGTTGCTCGCCGGTCGGATCAGCACCGCCGTTCAGCATCAAGGTCTGCCTGAACATCACAGCACCCTCGCGCATCCACACATCGAAATGCCCGATCAGCATCTGCTCATTGATGAGAGATAACAGCCTGATCGTTTCGAGAATTCGGCTGTCCGGCACTTTCAGATCAAACGCACAGGCCAGATGCAGCGCTTCGAAATCTTCCATCCAGGAGAGTGACACATCATAATCCGTCCACACGCCTTTAACGGTGAGATTGATCTCGTCATCACTGGAGCGCTCAAACTCCCATTGGTTCAGCGATGCCACATGTTCAATAAGATCAACTGGATGGATATCGCGTTCATATTCTACCTGAGCTAGCGCCATGTCTTTCCTCTGTTAAAGAGTTGCCCCCCGACAAGGTCGGAAACGAATCAATGTTATATTTCAGTCTATAACGCTGACTCACGAATACCAGACCGTACGGATTCACGATCGCTGTGATTCTGTGGAAAGGGTTGAATCAAAAGATTCAAGACTGCGGCTAACAGACTCAAGCAATTACATTTTTTGAAAGTTATTCACTGACAAAAAAAGTTTGGGAATTCTGAAAAATTTTTTGAACGGCCCCCGTTAGCGATTGGGGATTTTATTTTTCAAGAGCTTTAATGCGCTTTTCCAGAGCTTCTATCTCGGATTTGAGCGATTCATTTTCTTCTCTGGCCTTGGCCGCCATGTCTTTCACCGCGTCAAAATCATCGCGCTTAACGAGATCCATATCCGCAAGTAACCGTTCGAACTGAGAACGCATCGCCTGCTCCGCTTCCCGCCTCACACCTTGCGCTGCTCCTGCTGCATCAGTCATTAGCTTAGCCAGTTCATCCAGAACGCGGTTTGGTCCCTGTGTCATTGTGTCAGTCCAGAAAAGATTTCGTTACTGCTTATGTAAGGTTTCAAAGGTGACAAATCCAGCACGAAATGCGAATTAGGTTTTCAACGTTAATCGAGTCGAAAAATTCATGCTTCAAACCCTCACCGCAATCGCCCATCCGCAGATCGACCCTGTGCTGATTTCATTGGGTCCATTGCAAATTCACTGGTACGGCGTTGCCTATGTGGTCGGTATTTTATTTGGCCTCTGGTATGTGAAGAAGATGGTGACGAAAGACGATTTGTGGGGACCGAAAGGTTCACCCATCACTGCACCGCAAATCGATGACTTTCTGGTCTGGGCAGTGATTGGCATCGTGCTCGGTGGTCGCATCGGCTACATCCTCTTCTATGACCTGCCGAGCTATGTGGCTAATCCCCTCAAAGTGTTTGCGGTCTGGGAAGGCGGCATGAGTTTCCACGGCGGGCTTGCAGGCATAACACTTGCCATGTTCCTTTACGCCCGTAAAAACGGCTTCAACCCCTTCAGCCTGTTTGATGTGATCGCCGCCAGTTGCGGCATTGGCCTGTTTCTGGGCCGCGTCACCAACTTCATCAATGCCGAACTCTTCGGCCGCGTAACCGATGCACCATGGGGTGTGATCTTTCCCGGAACGGACGGCCTGCCCCGCCACCCGAGCCAGCTATACGAAGGTTTGCTGGAAGGCCTCCTGATGTTCACGGTTGTGGCAATCTGCATCTGGCGCTTCAAAAAACTTCAATATCCGGGCTTCGTGACCGGCATCTTCATGGGCATTTACGGTGCCAGCCGGATATTCGTTGAGTTCTTCCGCGAGCCGGACCCTCAACTTGGCTTCCTGCTCGGCACAAACTGGCTCACCATGGGCATGATCCTCTCACTGCCCGTTCTTGCAATCGGCATCTGGGCCACGACCACATCATCAAGACGCGTCGCGGCATGAGCACGGATCTGAAATCACGGATCATCCGGCATATCCAGACTTCCGGCCCACTGCCGTTGGCAGAATATATGCATTGGTGCATGGCGGACGCCAAGGCGGGATACTATACCAACCAGCAGGCAATCGGCGCACGCGGAGACTTTGTTACCGCGCCTGAAATCAGCCAGATGTTCGGCGAGCTGATCGGCATTTGGGCCATCGAAGCCTGGCAGGCTTGCGGTTCACCGGAACAGTTCAATCTGGTGGAACTGGGCCCAGGCAAGGGCACGCTCATGTCTGATCTCCTTCGCGCCACAGCCGTTCTGCCCGCTTTTCAGAGCGCTGCTCAAATCAATATGATTGAGACAAGCGAACGGCTTCAAGCCATTCAACGTGAGGTGTTGGGAGAGGCAAATGTCTCCTGGCATAAATCCGTCAAGTCAATCGCCGATCAACCAAGCATCATCATCGCAAATGAATTTCTGGACGTCCTCCCCATCCGCCAATATGTGAAAACGGACAGTAACTGGCATGAACGGGTGATCAGTATCGACGGTGATAATGAACTCATCTGGTCCCTGAGCAACGCCAAACTGGAAGCGGAAAACCTGCCAGAAGGCGCTGAAAGCGAACCCGATGGTGCCATTCTGGAAATCTCTGCCACCAGAGAAGCCTTCCTGATTTCCTGTTGCGAACATATTCTCAAACATGGCGGCGCGGCTTTGTTCATTGACTATGGTCACGGGAAAACCGGTTTTGGCGAGACGTTCCAGGCCATGCGCAACCATGGCTTTGCTGATCCGCTGGAAGCACCCGGCGAAGTCGACCTCACATCGCATGTGGATTTTGGTGCGTTGGCGAACATCGTTAAGGAAGCTGGCCTTGAGGTAAAACCGTTGATGACCCAGGGCGACTTTCTGATAAAACTCGGCTTGCTCGAACGCGCTGGCCAACTGGGTCACGGCAAGAGCGAAGAAATGCAGGCGCAAATCACAAGCGCAGTCGAACGCCTCGCTGGTCCGCAAGAAATGGGAACCCTGTTCAAGGTCTTCTGCGTTTCAGCCAAGGATATGAAGTTACCGCCATTTGATTGATTCTTGTGTTGGGGAGTTCAATAAGATGATGATTAGATCCGCAGGTTTTGGATGACTTCCCTTACAGATTGCTTGATGCACCTTTCAATAATTCTTGCTAGAAATGAACTATGTCTTTCCTGTTTATTCCGGCGATCCTTTTTCTAATATTTGCCACAGCCTCATATTTGTTTTTGGGCAAACTTCAAAAAGGCGTGCAATCAGCAAATCAGAAAGCAGAGTACAGTTCAAAAAATTGGGGATGCTTTATAAGCCTCATTGATTTGTTTCTTCGGCCCATTCCAATCATTTACGCCTGTTATCAGTATGACCTTAAGACGGCTGTTATAGTTGCCTTGGTGATGTGGCCGATTTTTCAAGTCCTCCGGATTAACTCAAACAGAGGCGCATCAAGGGACGCATTGCTCCAGATCAGTTGGATCATTTTACCGATATGTGCGGGATTAACGATATATTTCGATGAAACTTTTTATTTCCAACTTACTCCAACAATTCTTTTTCTATTTTTTGTGGTGGATCAAGTAATAGGTTTGGCTAGAAACACTCAATTTATTCAGCAAAACCAAGATGAGAATTACCATTTTTCTGCTCAAGAACACAGACTAATACGCTGGGGGTTGATGGGAGGCGGATTGGTCGGCATGTTGAGTAGTGAGTATCTTCGACACAACTTATTACCCACCAGCTGGATTTGGTACTATGGTTATCTCCGATTTGAATTGGTAGTTTTGTTACTTGCTTCTATGCTCCCTGCATGTATCAAATTCGCCAGTAGAGTTAAGGAAACAAATCAAAGCGAGTGAACACCCCAAACCCCAAGAGCCCGCAATGACAGAAACCAACAGACGGGTCATCCTCACCGCCCGGCCCGATGCCATACCGCAGGCAGAGCATTTCGCTTTGCGTGACGGGGATTTTCCCGAACCGGGTGACGGAGAGCTCTTGATTAGAAACCAATATCTAAGCGTTGATCCGGCCATGCGAGGTTGGGTGAGCGCAGTGGCGAATTATTCCGAGCCGGTTCCACTTGATGGTGTGATGCGTTCTATCGCGATCGGCGAAGTCGTGAAGTCGAAAAACGAAGCCTATCCCGAAGGCACTCTGGTTTGCGGCATGTTCGGCTGGCAGGACTATGCAATTGCGAACAAGAACAACATCTGGTTTACCCATAATCCGGATTTAGGCTCACCTTCCCTCTCACTGGGCGTGCTGGGTCTCAATGGCATCACCGCTTATTTCGGGTTGCTGGAAGCAGGAAAACCGAAGGAGGGCGAGACAGTCGTGGTTTCCACTGCCGCAGGTGCGGTTGGTAGTGCTGTAGGTCAAATTGCCAAAATCAAAGGGTGCCGAACCGTTGGCATAACCTCAAGCGCAGAAAAGCTCGCTCAATGCCACGACGAATTCGGCTATGACGCTGCAGTCTCCTATCGAGAAGGCGATCTGGGCGCCGCACTCGCCGAAGCCTGCCCGGATGGAATTGACGTTTACTTCGACAACACAGGCGGCGCGATCTCGGACACCGTATACCAACAGCTGAACGTGAAATCGCGCGTGGTGATCTGCGGCACGGCAGCAAATTCAACCTGGGACCCATGGCCCACAGGTGACCGGATGGAACGCCACATCCTTACCAAACGCGCAACGGTGCAAGGCATTCTGGCCTTCGACTGGGCAGACGAATATGACAAGGCCCGTACTGATTTGAGCACCTGGGTAAAAGACGGCAAAATGAGCTATCGTGAGGATATTCTGGACGGCATTGAACACGCACCCGGCGCAATTTCACGCCTTTATGCGGGCGAAAACTCCGGCAAGCTGATCATAAAATTATAGGCGAGAGTGCTTCACCCGAACTATCTGGGCAGATAGAGGTTGGACGTCACTAACAGGATCACGAAAACCACATTCAACACGTTGAGGATGATGGGATCACCATGCGCATAGTGAGCAATGATCGCAGTTAACAGATAGAGCCCCACACCTGCATAGGCCCATTCCTTGAACTGGATTGGGACAACCGGCAGGAGCAGGATCGGGATTGCGACCAGTTTCAAAATAGCGAGCTGAATGCGAAAGAAATCCGGGAATCCCAAATCACGGACACCATCAATCGTGCCCTGATGAAAGAGATAGCTTGCCGCACTTGCCAGAAGCATCACACAGATTGCACTCGTTGAAATCCAGTAAATCATGCCGCAAACCTCAGCTAAAAATCACTCAAGGCACAAACTGAAGTTTTCTCAAACCAAGATCAAGCCTGATTTCCAGACCCGGGAGATATGAATCACATCCAACACTTATGCTGCCTGGGTCTCCGCCAACACAGCATTTTCTGATGCAAGCCAGTGGTCCACCGCTTTGGGAAGGGGCTGTTTTTCAAAGGCAATGCCCATCTTGTTGTAAGACAATTCGTTTGGCACCAGCCCCCTTCTGGAGACCGCAGCCCCTTTCATATAGCCGGCAGCACAAACCGTTCCGTTGCGGCTTAAAAATTCAAACCGCATGAAGTTCCAATAATCATCACTCGCCGCATGGTAGTAGCGAACCCGGTATTGTTGGAACGGCTTCAGACCTTTTCTGTAGGTGATGACCGCCCCGCCGGACATGGGTCGCCAGCCGTGTTTCATAAGCACTTTCAAAAATCCCACACGGGAAAAATACTCAATGATCATCAGATCAAGCAGCGTCAGATAGCGGCCATTGTTCATATGGCCATTGAGGTCCAGGTCATTGGGAAGCACACGAAACGTGCGTTCAAGCGGCTCATCCATATTGATGGGTTTTAGGAATCTGGTTCGAAGTAAAGTCCACAACAGTCGGAAATAGAGGTTCATGGGGGCACACCTTTCTTGCACTGTGATGCGAAGCTGGTTAAACTAAATTCGTTCACTACTGAACTATTTAGTTCATTTTTGAACGAAGTCAAGCGATAAGGATAAGATCGCTTAAAAAACTTATTTGGAGGGGATGATGACGTTAAAGCATCATGAATCGGGCCGAGCCTGGGTCGCTGTGGTGCGGGCTTATAACACCTGCAGCAAGGCAATCATCTCGCGCATTGAACCCACAGGCTTCAGCCTGCTGGAACATGAAATCCTGATCAATTTGCTGCTCAGCCCGGGTCAAAGTCAGCAACAACTGGCAATGAAGTGTTTTTCAGCCAAAAGCGGCATCAGCGGTATCGTCAGCAAGTTTGAGGAACGAGGCATCATCACCCGAAAGGCGGATGAAACGGACACGCGCAAGAAACTGCTCTTCCTCACCGACGAGGGCGCAGAACTGGCCAAGATCAATTTCAAAATCCAGAACGAAATCATCGAGGCCATGGCAAGCGTCTATACGCCTGAAAAAATCACAGACCTTGAAAACGGCATGAACGCCATGACCGAATTGTTGAAAGACCGGTATTTGTGAAGGATATGACACCCTGCAAACAAATTGGCGGACCATCAAACAACATATGGCAAGCCGAGAATTCGGTAATCGTCGTTCCTATGCGACACCATTCCGACAATAGGAAACGAACCCGGGTCTCGTTGACATTCGTGTCATCCAGGCATCAACCGCTGGCAGCACTGGATGATGCATCGGTGTCAGTTCCCAGCGGTTTGTCGATAGTCCCAGAACCACATCCGCCAACGTAAAGTTTTCCCCACACACAAATGCACCCGATTGATCCAGTTGCCTGTCCAACAATGACATTGCAGAGTTCCAAGCCTGAATGCTTTTTTCCTGAACCTCTGAATCCTGAAAGTCAGGATGTTCTCGAACGCGCCCCATGAATACTGCCCGCCAGGCCGAATTTAATTCAGTGGCCTGCCAGCCCATCCAGGCCTCAACCTCCGCCCTCAATTCAGGCGTTTGTGGCAGAAGGTCGGTTCTCTTTTGAGTGGCTGCCAAATATCTGCAGATCGAATTCGATTCGGAAAATACCCTGCCGTCATCAACAAGAACCGGCACTAACCCTTTTGGATTGAGTTTTAAAAACTCAGGATCTGATGTGTCCCGTGTGTTCCCGCCCCAATCTTCAAGCTGTGGCACCAATTCCAACTCGGCACATGTCCATAATACTTTTCTTACATTTATTGAATTTTTCTGCCCTAAGAGCCTCATTTTTTCTCCATCAGAAATCATTTGAACAATGCAGGTCAATTATACGCTTCGTTTCTGATCTTTTTGAAGATTTTCCTTCAAAAAGTACGACCCCTGTTACGACTCAGCTCGTCGCCCATTAATTTCATCTGGCGGAACATTTTAAATAATAAATCTATTTGTACCATCATAGCATTGACTGCACATTTTATTGATCGTTACTTATC
>CAWUJF010000094.1:0-8829 GCA_963922405.1 uncultured Hyphomicrobiales bacterium
AAAGAACAAATATTTCGCAATCGGAGAGTTTCATGCCTATGGCGATGACATTAACACTCCGGTTCTCCAGCGCATTATCAGTCTGGCCAGGAAGCACAATCTACTGCTCCATGCACACTCTGACGCAAAGGCGATAGACCTGATTTTCGAAACCTACCCCGATGCGCTTGTTTTATGGGCCCATTCCGGATTTGACCGCCCCGAAGCGGTGAGCGATGTGCTCGCAAGACACAAAAACCTTTGGGCGGATCTCGCTTTTCGCAATGACCAGTCGGATGGCGGTAAAGTTGCCGATGATTGGCTGCCGGTTTTCAAAGCCTTTCCGGACAGATTTATGGTTGGAACTGATACGTTTGCACCGGAACGCTGGTATTATGTCAAAGACCATGCAGATTTCAGCCGGAAATGGATCAACACTTTGCCGAAGGAACTGGTCGACAGAGTCGCTTATCGCAATGCAGAAGACATGATCAAACAGGTGGAAGCAAGGCAATCAAAGTGAGATATCTCGGTACATTTTTGGGTGCTATGGCAATTGCCAGCGTAAGTTTTTCGGCATTTGCAGAAGAACAATGCGACCCCGCAAACGGTATTCGTCTGGCCGGTACAGACGATGCTCCGTGGCGCGTGCAAGTCCTACTCAAACCCAAAGACATACCGCTTAACGCTCCTTTCGATGCTGTCGTCATCCTGTGTTCTCAACCGGAGATGCTGCCCTCTCAAGTAACTGTCGATGCCACCATGCCGGCGCACAAGCATGGGATGAATTATGATCCGGAAGTCACACGGGTTGATAACCGTCGTTATGAGGTAAAAAACCTTGTGTTTCATATGCCTGGAATCTGGCGTCTGGAGGTAACAGCTTATGAGGGTGATAAACCGCATCGCTTCACTCACGAAGTTCCCATTCAATGAAATCGGTCTTCAGGATTTCATTTATCTGGATCGCATTTTTACTCATAGTAGTGAGCGGAGTTCTTTCCGGATTGGCTTCAGAAACCCAAAGCAGACTTTTGCTGAATGATGAGGAAATCGCAAAGATCATTCGTCATGGGCCATGGCCACCGGAAGAGCAGATCGATGCAAGCAATCGGGTCTCCGGGAACGAGGCCGCCATAGATCTCGGGAAACGTCTGTTTTTTGACCCCCGAATATCTGCCAATGGAGAGATTTCCTGTGCCACATGCCATGATCCGGAACTGGGATGGACCGACGGGAAGGTACGGGCAGGCGGGCTTGAGCGGCTGGATCGCAACACTCAGTCTCTGTTCAATGTCATAGGCAACCGATGGTTCGGCTGGGATGGGCGAAATGACAGTCTCTGGGCACACAGCATTGGCCCTATTCTTGATGAACGGGAGATGGGTGCTACCCCGGAAAAGGTTGCCGACGTAATAAAGAACGACCCGGAATTGAAGCAGAGATACGAAACAGTTTTCGGGCAGTCAGCGGACAGTCGCCGGCACCTTGATCTGGTCGTGGATGTGGCTAAAGCAATGGCAGCGTTTCAGGAAACCATCACCACTGACCGCACTTCCTTTGATGTGTTTCGAGATGCCCTGGCCCGTAAAGATATTGAAACAGCCGGTAGTTTTTCAGCATCAGCTCAACGCGGTGCTGCTTTATTTGTGGGCCGCGGCAAATGCAATCTCTGTCATATTGGTGCGAGATTCACCAGTGATGAATTTGACGATGCAGGTGTGCCTTATTTTACCGGGCCAGGTCGAGTGGATCGTGGACGCTTTGAGGGGATCAGAAAACTTCGCGCATCCCCATTCAATCAGCTGGGCAGCTACAATGACGCGCCTGAGCGAGCCACAGGCTGGGCGACAGCGCAGGTTGCGCAAACACACAGGACATTTGGTCAATTCAAGGTGCCTTCGCTCAGGCAGCTCACCGAGACCGCTCCTTACATGCATAACGGCTCTTTGGAGACGCTGAGGGATGTGGTGGCGCACTATTCGAACATCAATCTGGATCGCATCCACAGCGATGCAGTTCCCGTTCTCGCACCATTAAACCTGACAGAACAGGAGATTGATGATCTGGTCGCATTTCTGGAATCCCTTTCAACTCCGGCGTCGCCTAAGTAATTCGATTGTGCCCGGAAGAAGGGGAGATTACTTCACTAGCTCGTGGTTCACACATCTTCCTGCAAGAGTTTAGTTTCAGGCACATCAAATAGCGTTATCCAAACGCGCATACCATCTTGCAATTTGACAGTACGAAAATCTTGCACCTGGTCCCAGGAGGCTGCATTGAGCTTTTGCGTTAGTACCGTGATCGTCTCTTTTTCCGTGGATTGGTTCAAGACGACTTCAGGGCGGATCAGGAGTTGTTGATAAAGCGCATCCAAAGAGCATTCCTCCAATTCTTTCTGGAGGTGAAGTTCGGGCTTCCGCAACACACCAAATCCGACACCGCTGGGAGGCAGGTAATAAAGTTCCACTGAAACATGCATGGAAATACCACCGCAGGTAAGTGAAACTCCACGGTTCGAAGAAGCTGAAGCTAAAGATGCTGTGAGTGCGAACGTACCTGCCAAAAATAGTTGCAATGCCTTCCGGAACATATGAGTCATCCTAACGCCTATCAAACGGTGAAGAAGAGTAATGGAAAGACGAAAGTCAGGCATGGAAATTTCCCCGTTTGGAAAACGCTGCAACTGCGTGCGCATGCGTTGAGGTAAAGAACTGCTGGGCGATAAAACAAAATATGTAATGTTATTACATTGCATTCGTTCTTATTGTCAATGTTGAAGTCCTGATCAAACTCACTTGCTACTGCAGATTGTCGATATCATCCTGGGTGACCAGATAGGTTCCGGTGAAAGTAACCTCATCAAAAGGTGCAAGTGTATCCCAAACCCCGTCATTTGAGGTGGTGTCTGACGAGTCTCCGGACAGACCGATGTCATTTGATAGGGTTTCATTGGTTGGTGTCGGAGCCGGGCCAGAACCCATATGCACATCGTTGAGTTGTATGTTTGTAATGGTCTGGTTGCCCGTGTTTGTGACCACATAGGTGTAGGTGATCAGTGTTCCCACGGGTACATTGCTAATATTATCCGCTGTCTTGGTGACTGAAAGGTTCGGGTTGGCCACATCTGCGTTTACGTCACCCACAAGCTCACGAAAGGTCATCTCAATGGTGTTGGATCCGGCCAGATTGGTCATTCTGATCTGGGTAACACCCAGGAGTTGTACCGGCGATCCCGACTGCATGAAGAGCACAGTCTTCGGATCATTGGGATTGAGCGTGTCACCGATGTTCACCCCGTTCATGACCAGGGTAGAGGCTGCGCCCGTGTCGCTGATGTAATCCACCTCCAGATCAAAGCTTCGCAACTCTCCATCTGTGTAAATGCTACCCGAGTTAGCCCAGATGATGATGGAATCCATGCGCTCATCAAGCCCGACACTGAAATCATAGGAAATCTCGTAATTGGATGGTGTGGCGGGCGTGGGACAATAACCAGCGGTTGCCAAAGTAGAGCCATCAGAGGTGACATTCACATCCGCGATGCAGGCACCATTATGCAACGGCGGAACGAAATTTTCCGAAATGCTGTCTGCAATGACTTGTGCTGCGATCACTGGACTCGCTGAGATTGTCACAATTATCGGCACAAGAAAAAAAGAAAAAAAATTTCGTTTCATGTGCTGCTGGGGCTAAAGAATCGAATCTCTGTATGAATTGGTAGCACATCAGCTTTGCTCGATCCATTTACTGAAGTGGATGAGGCGTATCCGTCCGTTGCAGGAAACTGGTCATTATATTGTTTCGCAGTAGTAAGTAGTTTGAGCTTCTACCCGGAGAGATGATGTTAACTTTGCGAATATTGGTAACATAGTAATTTAAATGTGAACAAGTAATTATAGGTATAGGTAATTTGGATAAATACAAATACATTATCAGAGTAAGTTTTTCGGTTTAGTATAAATAAATTTTACTGAAACAAATTCGAAAGTGTCATGGGGTGATAGATCTTGATTTAACCAACAAGATTGCAATGCGACACAAAAACGCTATCGAGGCAAAGGGCTGTAGCGTGATTGTGGACACCGATTTTGACAAGCTCAAGAAACGCGCCAAAAAATTCAAACACGATGTCTCTCCGCACTTTGATACAAAGTACAACACGTTTTTCAGGGATGAAGCCTTCTGGATTGGAGTTTTCAAAGACGGACAATGTATCGGATATTGCGCTGCCAAGAAGCAGCCGGTAGGGGATGAAGGCCTGATTAATTATATCAAGCGGTATTGGTCTCGGGTCTACAAACACAAGTCCAAGACGCAGATCCAGTTCGCAGACTGGCAGATGGATCGGTTGAACATTTGCGGTAATCTGATTTATTCAGGCGCCTGGTATGTCGACCCTGACTTTCAGGAACTGGGAATAGGAAAAAACCTGGGCAGATTTATCATCTGTTTTTCCTTCATGGCCTGGCGGGATACGGATTATTTTTACATCTTCATGGACAATAAGGATGTGGTCACGGGCCTCGACGCAGCGCTGAAACTTACGGATCAGATTCCAAATGCGTTACAATGGGAGTCCCATCCGAGCCAAGCAAAGGAAGATTACTGGTTCTTGGGGATTTCAAAGGATTCATTTGAAGATCTTGCGAAGTCAGAGGTGCGAATTTCTGAGAAAAATCAACGCATTTAGCCATTGTTGCCACATAGGGTAGCCCGGCTTTAGTTTTGAACAAAAACAGTGCGCGGGTATAAATCAGCTCAGTTTCCCGGCCCGCTACAGAGGCCTTGTAACGCACCCATTCGTAAATTGGTTCCTGACCCTCGATTAGTGCATTGTAGCCTGAACCCAATGCTTCAGCTTCACCACGTTTTATGGCTTCGTCTCGCCAGTCTGCACCCAGAACCTTGGCTGCCAGTGAGTTTCTACCCAAAGATAACATTTCGGGCAATTCATGCGTGTAAGGAGTAGAAAGAAGAATAAGCTCGTTTGCCATTTCAAGCATATCGGGACTGTCATAGCCGTTATTGGCCTGCCAGATATCAAACAGACACCTTTGAGCGTCATAAGCTGGTATGTTCTCAAGGAACCTAAGCGGTATGCTTTCAACCTCTACAGGCAATACTTAGCCCCCATTGACCCGTTTTTTTGTATCCGCAACAACAACTCCAAAACGATTGTTGAAGTTGTCCCAATCTTCTCTCGAGAACTGCTCATAATCACTGTGTCCTATTACCTGCCTAGCAACAAGGTCTTTCAGAACATGAAGCTGAAATTTCTCCGTTTGTTCATTAAGATAGTCACTCACCTGCTCAGGTGTCATGCCTATCGTCTCAGACTCAATATGACCCTGAGATATGGCAAGCGCTACCGCATGCGTAGAGTTTTTCGCCTCCAGTCGTCTCATAACTTCATAAATATGTTCTTCGACGGTTCTGGCGCTTATATCGAGTTTGTATGCAATCTCCTTGATAGCAGCTCCTTTTGCCTTGAGACGAATTACCTGTAGTTGTCGATTTGTCAGTTCACATGGTGTCAAAGTTCTAGCCAACTCCGTGTTTTCCACGATTTACAATGTTAACAACTCAACCCACAAATTGAATAATTAGATATACTCTAAGATGTCCTCGTTACCGTTATTTGTCTATCAGAGTATTCTACATTTGTAGTTAGTGGCGTCAACGTTGTGCGGCTTAGATACGGCAGGAAAGTTGTGGAGACGAAATGAAGCGCGACTACCTGAAGTGAGGCATTTTTCCTCGCAAACTGGAGTGGTTTGATCATAACCAGCTCTCAGATACAAAAACCCGGTGCATGGTGTAAAACGCAAGGGAACACCGCCGGTTGATTTGCAGCAAGCTCGAGCAGAGGAACTTCTGATCGGGGAAAGTGGATTACCCTCAGGCGACACCGCCTACACAGATATATTTCATCTCAAGGTAATCATCGCAGCCATATTTAGAACCTTCTCGTCCACTGCCGGATTGTTTGATCCCACCAAACGGGGCGACTTCCGTGGAAATGAGGCCGGTGTTCACACCTACCATTCCGTATTCGAGGGCTTCTGCTACCTTCCATACCTTAGTGAGATCCTTGGCGTAAAAATAAGAAGCAAGTCCGAAGATGGTGTCATTGGCCTGTTCAATCACATCTTCAACCGTGTCGAACTTGAAGAGAGGTGCAACCGGCCCGAATGTTTCATCAGAAGCGATCAGCATCTCCCGGGTCACATTTTTCAAAACCGTAGGTTCGAAGAACGTGCCACCCAATTCGTGCTTCTTGCCGCCGGTCACAACGGAAGCACCTTTGGAGGTCGCGTCCGCAATGTGCTCCTCGACCTTGTCAACCGCATCCTGGCTGATAAGCGGTCCGGCAACAACACCTTCGGTGAAACCATCACCCACTTTCATGGCATCAACCGCTGTTTTCAGTTTTTCCGTAAACGCATCATAGACACCGGCCTGAACATAGATGCGGTTGGCACAAACGCAGGTTTGCCCGTTGTTGCGATATTTCGAGATCATCGCCCCTTCTACGGCCGCATCAAGATCCGCGTCATCAAACACGATAAACGGCGCATTACCACCTAGCTCCATTGAAGTTTTCATGATCTGATCAGCGGACTGCTTCATCAAAATCCGACCCACTTCTGTGGACCCGGTGAAGGTGAGCTTGCGGACTTTTTCGTTTTCGCAAAACTCCTTGCCAATCATTGAAGACCGTTTGGAAGTAACCACGGACAACAGACCCTTCGGCAAACCGGCTTCGTCTGCCAGATAGGCCATGGCAAGCGCGGAAAGTGGCGTTTCCCCAGCTGGCTTGGCAATAAAGGCGCATCCGACCGCCAGTGCCGGACCGACTTTTCTTGCGATCATCGCATTAGGAAAGTTCCACGGTGTGATGGAAGCAACAACCCCTACCGGCTGTTTAAGCACCATGATCCGCTTGTCAGGTTGATGGCCGGGAATAATATCTCCATAAACCCGTTTGGCCTCTTCTGCGAACCACTCAATAAAGCTTGCGCCGTAAAGCACTTCGCCCTTTGCTTCCGGAAATGGTTTGCCCATTTCAGCACAAAGGATCGCACCCAGATCATCAGCATTGGCAACCATCAGATCAAACCACTGGCGCAGGACCGCAGCACGTTCCTTGCCGGTCTTTGCCGCCCAATTCTTTTGCGCCTCATAGGCTGCGTCAATGGCTGCTCGTGTTTCTTCAACCCCCATATCCGGCAGGGATGTGATCACATCGCCCGTGGAAGGATTGCGAACATCAAAGGAGCCTCCTGAGGAAGAGGTGCTGCTCCATTCACCTGCAATGAAAGCTTCACTGATCAGAAGTGACGGGTTTTTCAGTTTGTTTTTGAGTTCCATAAGATTGCCTCCGGCTCTGCCCGTGTTTGTGCTTTGGCCTCTTCTAGAATATCAGGCGCTTTATTGAAAACATTATCTCCGATAGTCACAGCTGTCTGTGTGGCAACGGATTGTTTCACAGCCCCAATTAATGTCTTGATTGCCGGTACGAATTAAGTGTTGATCGAGCTGCAATCAAATTTAACGCAATGTTCCAGATCACGAAGCCTTCTTTCTTTCGATGCTGACAACCGGAAAACTTCCCGGCCTTTATGGTAAAGCAATAAAAGAAATTATCTGGCTACGGATTTAATTGGTGTGGGAACAACCCAAACTTCATCACAAACAGGTCGCAACAAATGCGTTTTTGTCGTATGGATTTAGAGCATCCAAACAAATCAGATCAAACCAAAACGATTTGCATTGACTTCAACTGGTAGTTCAAAACCGTTACCTGAAAAAGGTCGATTTGATGTTCTCAAAGAACGCAATTATCGACTGTTCATTGCGGGCTTTGGGATTTCCTATACGCTTTACTGGATCACTCTGTTGGCCGTTGCCTGGTGGATGTGGGAAACAACGCAATCAGCTGCCTGGGTTGGTTTTGCATTCTTCTGTGATCTGTTTCCGGCTGTTCTGGTGACACCTTGGGCCTCTGCCCTGGCAGATCGTGGCGATCGCTTCAAATTTCTGAAAACCATACTCTGGATACAGGTGGGAACCGGATTTACACTTGCCCTTGTTGCCGTTTCCGGATGGCTTACGCCGCAGATACTGGCGGCATTCGTCTTTGTCGAAGGTGCATTGATCGGTTTCAGTCAGCCTGCGTTTTTCGGGTTGATAAACCGGTTGGTCAACTCGCAAAATCTGTCCGCGGCTATCGGGTTCAACACCAGTGTCACGCAAACAACCTATATATTGGGGCCGGTCCTGGCCGGTTTCCTGTTTTCATTTGGATTGGAAATCGCTCCCATCGCCTTTGCAGCAAACGCGGCAGGAACGCTTATCTACCTGGCCGCATTGTACAGGATCAAACTCCATCCCGCTCCTCCAAGAGAAGAGAAGGCTGATACGGGAATCCGCAATGACATCATTGAAGGCGTGAACATTTTCTGGACCAATCCCATGGTTTACCGGTCCATGGTGTTGATCCTGGGCGTCGCGATTTTGCAGCGCCCGCTCATCAGCCTGATGCCGGGTATCAATGATTTTCTAAGTCTGTTTGATCCGGCCTATTTTACGCTTCTAACGGCAAGCTTTATGGCAGGCAGTGTGATTGCCGGGCTCTTGCATGCCAGCCGGAACAGTGACAAGGGGCTTGAGGCAATCACCGTTAGTGTCTTGAGTGTGGTGATTGTTCTGTTTGCTGCCTTCTTCCTGATTCAAGCAATGCTTGGCAGCAGTATATTCATCTCAATACCGCTGCTGGTTCTTATCGGCATGGGAAGCGCCTATGTCTGGACCGGCAATACGATAATTCTGCAAACTCGCACTGCC
>CAWUJF010000095.1:0-8819 GCA_963922405.1 uncultured Hyphomicrobiales bacterium
TATCCAGCTCTGAGTAGAAAGGCGGGCACGTTTTCTTCGCCGCCAAACGCGTGACCGGTATCACTATGTATGATCTCGCCAACCGGATCATAGGTGTCGCGCTTTGATTGCCTTTTAGTATCTCTCGATTTGTGATCTTTTTTCCCAGATCTAGGCTTACTGGATTTGCCGCTAGAATGACGCTCGCCAGATTTTTCGTCAGAACGTGAATTCTTGCGTTTTCTTTTTCCGGCTTTTTCGTCCCACTCAACTTTATCGTCGTTCAACCAGTCAATTTTCATATCAATCAGATTTTCGATCGCTTCGTAGCCCTTTTGATCTACTGGTGTGACGATCATATAGGCGGTACCATCGCGTCCAGCCCTGCCGGTGCGACCAATCCGGTGGACATAATCTTCAGCATTGACCGGAACATCGAAATTGAAAACGTGGCTCACATCAGGAATATCCAACCCACGAGCTGCAACGTCAGAAGCTACAAGCAATTTGATTTTATTGTCCTTGAAAGCTTTCAGCGTCGCCATGCGGCTGCTCTGGTCCATATCTCCATGAAGGGCGCCGGCTGAATAACCATGACGATCCAACGAGCGCCAGAGATTTCCCACATCGCGTTTACGGTTACAGAAAATGATACCGTTTTTCAGGTCTTCACATTCATTGATCAGATCTCTTAAAACCGCTCGCTTTTCGTAATCTTCTACCGGGCTGGCCACAGAATGCTGTGTTATCGTTTCAGAAGTGGAGGCGGCTTTTGCTACAGAAATCTGAACTGGATTTTGTAGGAACTTATTTGCCAGATTTTCAATCTCGGGAGGCATGGTCGCTGAGAAGAACAGGGTTTGTCTGGTGAATGGAACCATTTTGCAGATGCGTTCAATATCAGGGATAAAACCCATATCCAGCATTCTGTCCGCTTCATCGATGACCATAATTTCCACACCTGTCATCAACAGTTTGCCTCGTTCAAAACAATCGAGAAGACGTCCCGGTGTCGCAATCAATATATCGGCTCCTCGATCGAGAATCTTGAATTGATCCTCAAAGGAAACTCCACCGATCAAAAGAGCAATTTTCAACTTATGATTTTGGCTGTAACGGTTCAGGTTTTCCTCAACCTGTGCTGCCAACTCGCGAGTAGGCTCAAGGATCAACGTCCGGGGCATTCTAGCCCTGGCTCGCCCTTTTTCCAGCAAGGAGAGCATGGGGAGTGTGAATGATGCCGTTTTACCGGTGCCGGTTTGAGCAATTCCCAAAATATCGCGACGTTCCATAGCATGGGGAATCGCCTGCTCCTGTATGGGTGTAGGTTCAGTGTAACCAGATGCTGCAACTGCATCTAATACTTTCTTACTCAATCCAAGTGAATCAAAACTCATATATTTGAGAATTCTTTCAATTATTTACCACGTCGAAATCAAATGTTGCTGTTTGCACAATTGCTTCGAGCAGTACAGCCCCTCAGGCAGGCTAATATCCTAGCCGATCTATGCCCTGCGAAATATGTGAACAGGACTTCAAAGTCAAGTAAACTGATGTTGTATCCGGTTAGATAGTTAACTTTTCCAAGAAAACTACCCTTAGAAAGGATTTGCGGTTCAAAAGGCTCTTTATGAATTACGAGCAAAAGCCGTCCATATGGCAAAGAAATGAAATTTTGGGTGTAGTTCCTTGTTTGCTACGAGCACTTTGTGCCGACCATTATTGCTGCTTCAGAGGTAATCTTGACCCGTGAATTTCTAAATTGGTAAGGGAGCTCAGGATTCAATGTGGTGATTTACCTACAAATCTAACAAATCTTCTTCCGCGAATTCAGCGTTTTCCTGAATAAACTGGAACCGCGCTTCAGGTTTGTTACCCATTAATTGCTCTACGGTTTCCTTAGTGGTGTTTTCTGCTAGTTCTGGAATCTCAACTCGTAGCAGAGAGCGTTTGCGCGGATCCATGGTGGTTTCCTTCAACTGCTGCGGCATCATTTCACCAAGGCCCTTAAACCTGCCAATATCAATTTTCTTGTTGGTGTTAAACTCTGTGGCCAACAACTCATCCTTGTGTGCGTCATCGCGAGCATACATGGTCTTGCCGCCCTGGCTGATCCTGTAGAGAGGAGGGATGGCCAGGTACAATTTCCCGTCCCTTATCAGATTGGGCATTTCCTGAAAGAAAAACGTTATCAGCAGAGAAGCGATATGTGCGCCATCCACGTCAGCATCAGTCATAATGATTATGCGGTCGTAACGTAGGTCCTCATCACGGTATTTAGATCGTGTTCCAGCGCCAAGAGCCTGGATCAAATCTGATATTTGCTGGTTAGCTGCAAGTTTGTCTCTGCCTGCATTTGCCACGTTGAGTATTTTGCCTCGCAGCGGCAGGATCGCCTGTGAAACCCGGTCTCGAGCTTGTTTTGCAGAACCTCCGGCTGAATCACCCTCAACGATGAAAAGCTCAGTTCCGTCTTTGGCTCCTGCGGAACAATCCGCCAGTTTTCCTGGTAGCCGCAACTTGCGCGTTGCGGACTTTCGGTTGATTTCCTTTTCCTTGCGTCTGCGCAAGCGTTCTTCGGCACGATCTACGACCCATTCAAGCAATTTGTTTGCTTGCTGCGGAGAGCCAGCCAACCAGTGATCGAACGGATCACGTATGGCGCTTTCGACGATCTTTTGGGCCTCAACAGTGGCAAGTTTGTCTTTTGTCTGGCCGACAAATTCCGGTTCCCGGATAAATACCGACAACATTGCCGCGGCCGAGGTCATCACATCATCAGTAGTGATCATCGAACCTTTCTTGTTGCCAGTCATATCCGCGTAGGCTTTCAGGCCGCGGGTCAGGGCAATTCTGAAACCGGCCTCATGTGTGCCGCCTTCAGGTGTAGGGACGGTATTACAATATGAATTCATAAAGCCGTCATCACCATGCCAGGTGACTGCCCATTCCAATGCTCCGTGGCCGGAGGTCTTATCCGATTTACCCGCGAAAGGTTCGACGGTTACCTTGTGAGACTTATTAAGCGATGCTTCCAGATAGTCTTTAAGTCCGCCCGGGAAATGGAATGTTTCTTTTTCGGGAGTGTTAGAGCCCTCTTTGATCAAGGAAGGGGCACAATTCCAGCGGATTTCCACACCACCGAAAAGATAGGCTTTTGAACGGGCCATCTTACAAAGGCGGGCAGGATCAAATTTGCAATTTTTGCCGAAGATTTCCGGATCAGGTTTGAATGAAACCTTAGTGCCGCGCCGGTTATGAACATCGCCGCTGTTTTTGAGTTTGCTTTGCGGAATACCTTTTGAAAACTCCTGCGTATAGAGTTTCCGATTTCTAGCCACTTCCACAACCAAGTGCTCAGAGAGAGCATTCACAACAGAAACACCAACACCATGCAGACCACCTGATGTTTCATAGGCTCCGGAATCAAATTTGCCACCTGCATGCAATGTGGTCATGATTACTTCAAGAGCAGATTTGTCCTTGTATTTTGGATGAGCATCAACGGGGATACCGCGGCCATTGTCCGTTACACTCAGATATCCGTCTTCATCAAGTTCCACCTCGATCCAATCCGCATGGCCTGCTACGGCCTCATCCATGGAATTGTCGATGACTTCTGCAAAGAGATGATGCAGCGCTTTATCATCGGTGCCGCCGATATACATGCCCGGGCGTCTGCGAACAGGTTCAAGGCCTTCAAGTACCTCAATGTCTGAGGCCGAATAATCTCCATCAGACTTTGTTTTTGGAGCAGGCTTTGGTTTCGAAATCTTTGTTTCTGCTTCCTCTTCTTTTGAGGAGTCAGCTTGATTTAACGAAAAGAGATCGTTTGTATCATCCATTGGGTTTTCCGGACCTAGAAAGAATCATTTCGTTAAAAATAGTATGTATGACTTGGAAAATCGACCTTAGCATGGTCTATATCTGCTTATATCCAGTGTTTTGAGGAGTTTAAGATGTCGAACGCTGAAAAAATCAGATTTACCCAGATAATTCAGGATTTACCTGTGTCTGTTCCATTTGTCGGGCCTGAAGCTCAGGAACGAAATACGGGAATAGACTTCAAAGCCAGGGTCGGGGCCAATGAAAGCGGGTTTGGCCCGTCTCCAAAGGTTATTGAGGCAATGACTGCTGCTGCCAGTGAAACCTGGAAATACTCAGACCCGGAAAATCATGTCTTACGGAATGCGATTGCCGAGTTCTACAACATCAGTCCGAATAACGTGGTGGTGGGAGAAGGAATTGACGGGCTTTTGGGTTGTACGGCGCAGTTGTTTGTGGAACCTGGTGTGCATGTGATCACCTCCCTTGGTTCATATCCTACATTTAACTTTCATATCAATGGCAGAGGTGGAAAATTGCATCTGGTGCCATACAAGGATGATCACGAGGATCTCGATACATTGCTCGCCCGGGCGCAAGAAACAGAAGCTTCCCTCTTATATGTGTCTAATCCGAACAATCCTATGGGCACATGGTGGAGTAGTGACCAAATGGAAACCTTCATAGGTAAACTGCCATCTGGCACGGTATTGGTGCTTGATGAAGCCTATATTGAAACTGCACCCGATAGTGTTTCACCTGCAATTGATCTGGACAACAAGCAGGTGCTTAGGTTCAGAACATTCTCAAAGCTTTACGGAATGGCAGGCGCACGAATAGGGTATGCGATAGGACATGAAGAACTGATCAGCGCCTTTGAAAAAGTCCGAAATCACTATGGAATAAACCTTTCCGGCCAGAGGGGTGCGGTTGCGGCAATCAAGGATCAGGCCTATCTGGCAGAAGTCAAACACAAGGTGGAAAAAGGCAGGGATCGTATTCACGCGATTGCAAAAAAGCATGGGCTGGAATCCATACCTTCAGCAACAAATTTTGTGACAATTGACTGTGGTAAAGACACTGAGTTTGCACAATCAGTGCTGGCCAAGATGCTGGAGCAGGGAATGTTCATCAGAATGCCCGGGGTCGCGCCTCAATCAAGATGCATTCGAGTAAGTGTTGGGCATGATTGGGAACTTGATATGGTGGATGAGGTTCTTGGTCAGGTTTTAGAGGAATTGAAATAAAGATGGGGCGTAGCCGCCCCATCATTTAAGTCTTGAAATACATTAGCCGTTTACAAGAAACAGAGAAGCCATGGCCACACCAACCATAGCAACGGAAACAATTGCTATCCTGGTTGAGGAGTGTTCGGGTTCTTTAGGCTCGTAATCATCGAACTGTTTGTGTTTGCTAGACATTTGCATCTCCTAAGAAGGAACATCCTTCAAAAGATAAATATGGCAGCAATTGTGGCTTAAACCATGTCTACCGGTTCACGATTAGAAAACAATCATGTGAACAGGCCTCGCAAAGATTTCGTAATAAATGTCTTTTTGAACCTGGTTTTGCCAGCTTTCTGTTCGCTCCGCTAAAGTGCGAACATCAGGAACAGGGACATGAAGGCTAGAAATGTCGAGATAATCAGTACTTTCGAGACAGCATGATGCTGACTGGTTTCACCTTGTCTTGCTGCTTGGGATTGAACAATCATGTTACTCTCCTTTCTGTTTCAACTAATATGATCGCTAGGGGGTAACTTTTGAAATCAAGCCGATTCAAGGTGGTGTGAAACTTTGTAATATCTTGCTTAAGAAGCTGTTATATCTGGGAAAAATTTGAATGGTTATAAAAGAAAACGCTGCAAAGCACGAACTTTACAGCGTTTACCTTGGATGGAATGTGAGGAGGGGGAGTTCCATCCAAACAGTTAAATTCGATTGTTCTAGTTCTTGGGAACACAGAAGTGATCGCGTCCGTCGTATCCACGGAATGTGCCGGTTTGAGCATTAAAGCTGCGATATCTCTGAGTGCAGTAATCATACCAACCCTGGGTCCAAGGTTCTAAGGAAACCGTATCACGGAAGGTGATCACATCCGGCTCACCGCTGTTGGTGTTGTTGTACTCATCCAGAGTAACAGGTCCGCGTCTGTTTGATGTATTGCCATAGGGATCATAGGTAGGTTGTGGCTCAACATGTCTTCTCTGTGTTTTGTTTTTCGATGCTTCGCTGGCGATAATTGCTCCGATCGCCAATCCAATCACTCCCGCAGCAATCAAGTCGCCTCTGCTAGACTTACGTTTCTTGTGATGACGATGGCCGTTGTATTGATTGTGGTAGTTGTAAACACCATGCTCACCACGCCCGTAGTGGCGGTGAAACTTCCGATGATTGTGCTTATGCCAATCGTGATAGGAATACCCATGCTTTTCAGGATTATGACGATCGTGAGCGTATACTTCAGTGATTGGCATCGCTGATATGGCAAGGCTGGCAGCAATTGCCACGGCAGTTGCATTTCTGATTTTTGAAAACATGACAAACTCCTCAAATTCCAATTCAAACATAAGATAATTGTAGATCTTGAAGACACTTTGGCATCGGTGGACTGAATGAATGCTGAGAAACGCGTTTATTTTCTGTTCAGCTTTGCAAGAAGTCTCAAAATGTCATTGCTGACAAAGCGTTACATGCTTATCTATGTATAGAAACACATTGAAGGTACGCATATGACCAGTCAGCCTGATATTCTTAGAATTGCATTAGCACAGCTCAATCCCACGCTTGGGGACATTGCTGGCAATCTTGAGAAAGCCCGTAAAGCACATCAGGATGCAAAGCGTCAGAAAGCCGATCTTTTGCTCCTGACTGAGTTGTTCATATCCGGATATCCACCTGAGGATCTGGTTTTAAAGCCCGCTTTTGTGGCCTCTTGCATGGCAGCTGTCGAAGAACTGGCATCTGAAACGGGAGACGGCAATCCCGGTATCATCATTGGCTCTCCCTACAGGGACGACGAGGGGTTGTACAACGCAGTTGCTGTACTGGATGAGGGCAAAGTTCAAACCTGGCGGTTGAAGGTTGATCTTCCAAATTATGGTGTTTTTGACGAAAAACGCGTTTTTACTGCGGGTCCCATGCCCGGGCCTGTAAATTTCCGTGGTGTGAGAATCGGTATTCCCATTTGTGAAGATATCTGGGGCGATCTGGATGTGTGTGAAACGCTTGCAGAAAGCGGTGCGGAATTGTTGCTAGTACCCAACGGTTCGCCCTATGTGAGCGAAAAGATGGATGTGCGGTATCAGGTCGTCATCCGACAGATCATCGAGAGTGGACTACCAATTGCCTACCTCAATCAGTTGGGAGGGCAGGACGAATTGATGTTTGACGGTGGCTCATTTGTTCTTAATGCCAATCACAGTCTGGCAGTCCAGCTCAATCAGTTTGAGGATTCTGTATTTCTATCAACCTGGCGCAGGCAGGAAGGTGGTGATTGGGCTTGTGATGATGGTGTAAAATCCAATCTTCCTGATATTAATGAAGCAAACTGGCGTGCCTGCGTGATGGGATTGCGGGATTACGTGAACAAAAATGGGTTTGCCAACGTGGTTTTGGGCTTGTCAGGGGGCATAGATTCAGCAATTTGTGCGGCCATGGCGGTCGATGCGCTTGGAGAAGAGCGGGTTCGTTGCATCATGATGCCATATGCCTATACCTCCGAGGAGAGCCTGAAGGATGCTGCAGATTGCGCCAAAGCACTGGGTGTCAGGTACGAAATTGTACCGATTGAAAGGCCCGTAAATGGGTTTAGTGAAGCCTTGGGGGAACTTTTTGCAGGTACGAACGAAGGTGTCACTGAAGAAAATCTGCAGTCGAGAGCGCGGGGGACAATTTTGATGGCTGTTTCCAACAAGTTTGGTTCTATGGTCGTCACAACGGGAAATAAGTCAGAAATGTCTGTGGGTTATGCGACACTGTACGGCGATATGAACGGCGGTTATAATCCTATCAAAGACCTTTATAAAATGCAGGTTTATGAACTTGCCGCATGGCGTAACAGCAATGTTCCACCGGATTGCCTCGGTCCATCCGGTGAGGTGATCCCACAGAACATTATTGACAAGGCACCGTCAGCGGAACTTCGTCCTGATCAAACCGATCAGGACTCTCTGCCGCCTTATCCGGTGCTCGATGATATTCTTGAATGTCTAGTAGAAAAAGAAATGGCCGTTGCTGATATTGTGGCAAAGGGTCACGATGAGGCGATAGTTAAAAAGATCGAGCATTTGCTTTACATAGCAGAATACAAGAGGCGCCAATCAGCTCCGGGTGTGAAAATTACCGGAAAACAGTTTGGGCGTGACAGACGATATCCGATTACCAACCGATTCAGAGACAGATGAAAATGATACCGGGACTAAAACAGCATCCGAAAGTGGATTTAGGGTTAGATGCCACTCCGATACAACGATTGTCTCGTTTGGGTGAAGAACTCGGCGTGGACTTGTGGGTTAAACGGGATGATTGCACTTCATTGACTTTTGGTGGCAACAAGGTGCGTCAGCTGGAATTTTATTTAGGTCCTGCAGCAGAGCAGGGCGCTGACATTGTAGTGATTACGGGAGCGGTTCAGTCGAATTTTGTTAGAACCTGTGCTGCTGCGGCCCGAACACTGGGTATGGACGCCTTGGTGCAGCTAGAAGACCGCGTGCCAAAGAACGATACCAATTATCGCGAGTCCGGGAACGTCTTGCTGAATAAGATGTTTGGCGCAGACATTCGTTACTTTCCGGAAGGTGAAGATGAAGCAGCCGCAGATGCAAACCTCGATAAATTAGCTGATGAGCTAAAAGCCGAGGGACGAAATCCATATGTGGTACACTTGGGATTGGAGCATGCGCCCATTGGTGCGCTTGGTTATTGCAATGCTGCTGTTGAGAGCAAGGCGCAGATGGAAGAGATGGGATCTCTGCCCGATCATGTGGTAATTCCCACGGGTAGTGGCTTAACGCA
>CAWUJF010000096.1:0-8809 GCA_963922405.1 uncultured Hyphomicrobiales bacterium
AAACCAATCCCACCACGTATCCCCAGTGAAAACCAGTAACGATATTCACCAGGCAGTAGACGCCCAACAAAGCCGGGATAACAAATACAAGAATTTGTAAAAGAGGTCCGGTCATGGCCAGGAAAATTGGCCAGTTCACGCGTAGGGCGTGCCATGGGGTGTTGAAGAAAAGACTCTTCAGATATGTCCATGTTCCCTTGAATACAGCAAGCAGATGATTGCGGACCCAAAACCTGCGAATTATTTTCCCCCAATCAAGAAAAACTACCCTGTTGGTTACGTGGGTATCACCGTTGCGGGCAGACATTGACCAATAGTGATTTCCAGACTCTTCGCGTTTGCGCTTACCAGTTTCATGCCCCAGCCCATGTTCTTCGCAATAGTCGGAGAATTGTTTGGTGAGCATTGAATGGTAGGGTGATGGTCCACGTGGATCAAAACCTGAAACATAAAATACGGTTCTGGTATGGCTGTTTTCAGCGCTAGTATTCAAAGCCTTGCCGAAGCCCCCTGACAAAATATTTTGTACCGTAGATCACACTTGGTGACCGGAAACTAATTCAAGACCAGTCCCGGGAGCAAGTGGTAATTTGATCGTATCAAGACCAATACCAATGAATTGCTTTGAGCATGCACCTTAGCGGAAAGCTTTTTGGTGTACGCGAAGCAACTGATCGGGGATTTAATTGGCAGTGCTATCTTTTGGCAGTGAGATACAATCGCTTAACCCAAACTCGCCTTCGATTATTGAAAGCAGAATTGCATGAGAAGTATTTCTAGCGCCAAGCTTCTCCACTGCACCTTCAACAATCAGATTCATGGTCATTTCTGAAAGCTCCAACCGGGATGCTGCAGAGGGGATAGAGTCGCCCTTGGCGATGCTGATTAACGCAATCCGCTCGTTTTCTGTCAGCTTGCATGGTTTGTCAGGTGCAACCGGGTTTGGTTCCAGCTTCAATATGTTGTTAACAGCGTTGGAACAGATCGCCTGCAGTGTAAGTAATTCAACCGTATCAACACGCGCCTCATGTCTGGCAACAATAAAAACAAAGATGCTTTCACCGGTATGAATTGGCAGACCGTAGACATGGTCGAACCCATGTTTTTCCAGTTCTGAATAGAACGTCTTTAATTCGTCTTCATCCTCGAAGTGCTGTTTGAAATCGAACAAATCGAAAGGAAAGTTTCTGTTTTTTGAGAGTTTTACCGCTGGATGGCTGCCGGACAAAGTTACCTGGGTACAGATTTCTGCGATGCTGTCGGGCATTGCTCTCCAGATGCCATTCACAGTGGCAAGTTCGTGATTGTATACCTGCAGACAACCGTGTCCAAGCCCATATATCTCGAAGATCTGGTAGACCTTTTCCAGGTATTCTTCCTTTGTGTTCAGATTTGAAAGATTGCCGATCAAATCTCGAATACGATTAAAATCTACCTCTTTGTGTACTGACTCCATAATACGCACCAGCCAATCTGCGATAATTTTCAGGAAAAGCCCACTTTTCTATCCTAGCCCACATAAAACAATACAAGGGATGTACAATGACTGTCAATTTGAAGGTGCCTGCAAAGCTGGTTTGTCAAAAGAAATTTAGAGTATTTGCGACATAAAAAGTCAGCACTTGGCCGAGCCCATAAGACCGTGCTCAACGAGGTCAGACAATCTTTTTACGATGCGCTTTTCAAGGGGTGTGCGATTTTTGGGTTCGCTTAAACTGTCGAGCAAAAACTTGACCAGCATTGTCTGTTCTTCGTTGTTACTGGCACGCCAATTCAGAATAGTATCTGAAACCATTTCATACTCAGAATCCAACTCCTGAATTCTAATGTCATCTTCGTCGAAAATTGCGCGCTCAATATCCAATGAGATTCTGTGATAATTCATGAGTGCTTCACGTAAGGTCAAAACTAAACCCGTCACTGACGATGTTGGATACTAGGAAGAGCATTTAGATGTATATGGATAGGAAATCAATGTGGCTGTGGAAAACATTGAAACTCTCTCTTTATGGCAAATGACTTGCAAGTGATGGTTTTGATTTTCGAAATTTAGTTGCGAGTTGCTAACAATGTAACGCCAAAGACTGCATTATTATTCATACTAAAAGGGATCGAGTGCTTATTTCATTCATTCCCTAGCTCATCGAGATCAGACAAGGAACATTCAGATTTGTTTCAATTTGGAACAAACTTGCCTTTTTGAATTTCAAAAGCTTCCGGATTGCCCATGCAGCTTGATGCAAAACGCGTATCCATATGCAGAGCATGATGCGTAAATTCATGATTTATCTGTCAAAATCGGATTTACCTAACTGATTAACTAATCAGCGAAACCACGTTTTCAGAATAATTTTCGATGCCCATATTTGGATCATAATTTGCTGAAGCGTTTGTGTAACCAAGTAAACAGGACAGCTGTCTTATTTGGCTACAGTGTCAGAGCTGCGCCCCCAGCTCTGGCACACCTTTATCATTTCCGATCAAATTCCAATATTGCCTGAGACTACTCTGTGGTCGGTAGAACTTACGTAGGCTACGAATGTTGAACAGAGTTCGGGGTAGTGGCCTGCATCGTGCCATCCTGATTTTCGCTTTTCACTGGAACGAAGTTTTCTAGCAGCTTTAACGCGGTATTTTTCCAGGTGAATGTTCTGGCGTAGGCAATTGCATCCTCCCGTTTCAACTTCAACGCTCCGTTTACTGCTTTTTCCAGATCATCATCCAGAAAGCCTGAATGTCCATGCTCCACCACATCGATCGGTCCCATCACCGGATAGGCGGCAACTGGCAAGCCGCATGCCATTGCTTCAATCATTACGAGACCGAAGGTGTCGGTCTTACTCGGGAAGACAAACACATCACCGGTTGAAATGCGTCGCGCAAGTTCTTCGCCAAAGAGGTAGCCGGTGAACACGATTTCCGGATACTTCCTTTGTAGTGTCTCACGCGATGGGCCATCTCCGATGACAAGCTTTGTTCCGGGGTTTTTGAGGTCCAGGAAATCTTCGATACCCTTTTCAACTTCCAAACGTCCCACATACACCATGACCGGTTTCTTTAAATCAGCTGGTGGTGTGTCCGGATAGGGTTTGAAGGTGTCGTGGTCTACACCGCGTGTCCATGTCTTTACATTTTTGAAGCCTCGTTCCTCTAGTTCACGGCTTACAGTTTTGGTTGGTGTGAGCACTGCTGCGCTTGGCTTGTGAAAATTACGGAGCATGGCATATGCCATGCGTTTCACACCCGGAATTGGCAGGCGTGCCTCCACATATTCTGCGAAACGGGTATGAAATCCGGTGGTGAAGGCCAGTTTATTTTTCAGACAGTATTTTCTCACTGCCCACCCAATGGGGCCTTCAGTGGCGATGTGAATGCTTTCGGGATCGAATTCTTCAATAATCGCCTGGATTTCCTTCTGGGAATAAAATGCAAGCTGGATTTCTTTGTAGGAAGGCAGGCTAAAGGTTCGTTTCCCTTCGTGGGAAAGAACTTTCACTTCGTGCCCAAGTTTTCTGAGTTCACTTGTGACACTGTCCAGGGTTCGGACGACACCGTTAACTTGCGGATGCCAGGCGTCCGTCGCGATCATCAATCTTTTCGGACTCAGTGTTGAGGATTTCATTTGTATCAAATTGGGTCCAATCGAGAAGTTCCAGACGCCCGTCTTCATGCTCCACGAGAGCTGAGCAGGTTTCTACCCAATCTCCGTCATTGCAGTAATGGATGCCATCGATGTAACGCATTTCTGGGGTGTGAATATGTCCGCAAACCACACCGTCCACGTTCTTTGATTTTGCTTTGCGGACGACGGCGTCTTCGAAATTTCCAACAAATTCCACAGCTCTTTTAACCCTGCGTTTCAGAAATGCAGAGAGAGACCAATAGGGTAGGTTCAGGATCTTTCGGGCTCTGTTGAAATAGTGGTTCAGATTAACTGCCAGTTCATAAGCTCTGTCGCCCAAGTGAGCCAGCCATTTGGCATAAAGGACAACGCCATCGAACTCATCGCCGTGCAATATCAAATAACGTTTGCCATCCGCAGTGGTGTGGACGTCGTTCATGCGCACATGAACACCGCCAAAACTCTGGTGCGTGAAATCCCGGAATTTCTCGTCGTGATTGCCCGGAATATAAACGACTTTTGTGCCTTTTCTGGCTTTGCGAAGAATTTTCTGGATGACATCATTGTGTTCCTGAGACCAATGCCACTTTCGCTTCAACGCCCAATTATCGATGATGTCACCGACAAGGTACAGTTTTTCGCATTCGGTGTTTTTCAGGAAATGCAGGAACAGGTCTGCCCTTGACCGTTTGGTGCCCAGATGAATATCGGAAACGAATATAGTTCGATATTTGGTCTTAAGGGGTTTGACGTTTTCCATTTGGAATCACACTGTCGTTGTGTTTGTCCCCTCCTATGAGCTTAATGTGACAGTTGAATGAGAACTGGATGACGCTTTGATGACAACTGTTTATAAGGTTAATCTGCAAGGCTGGAGATTAGTTCAGGCAGGTCCGCGACTGAATCAATCACGTGATCCGCGCCCGCGCCGAAGAGTTTTTCCGCAGCGTGTTCGCGTAACTCGTTTATTGCTTTTTCATCCATTTCAGAAAGTTCATCGGGTGTCTTGCCTGCGTAATTTCCTGACAGAGTTAGCCCAACGGTGAGACACCCCGCTTGTTTTCCCTCGCCAATTCCCGGCTCTGTATCATCCACTTTAATCACTTTGGATGGATCATCAATTCCCAGCACCTTAAAGCACTTCTCCATAGCATCGGGAGCGGGTCTGCCATTGGGCACTTCATCACTGCAGACCACAATCTCAGGGGAGTAACCCTGTTTGGCTGCGACCGGGATTACGTGTTCCATGATCGAACGGGTGTAACCAGTGGTTGAACCGATTTTGATGTCCCGCTCGCTGAGCCATTTGATCACAGCTGCAGCGCCCGGTACGAGGTCAGAATGGCGTGCAGCGACCTTCTCATTCATGGGTACGAAAACCTTGAAAATGCGGTCCACATCTTCGCTTGATGGGGCATGCCCATAAGTTGCTTTAAAGTCATTGGCGACGCCCGGCATATCCAGGATTGTTTTGATGTGATCCCACTTGGCCATGCCCATGGGTGCGCGTGCCTGCTCGATGGAAATTGCCATGCCAAACTCGGCAAACACTTCCACAAAGGCATTCATGGGGGCAAACGATCCAAAATCCACCATGGTTCCGGCCCAATCGAACACCACTGCTTTGATATTTTCCAATTACATCTCCTGTGCGGGAATTAGATTTGGCGTTTATTCCAGAATTCATGTCAGTTTGATGACTGTGGATAAGTCTTTTTGCGTTAAGTGGCCAGAATTTTGGAGATTTTCCGGCTGCCAACGCAAAAATGAAGTGTCATGCCACTGACATTCCAGTTTTTAATTTCTGTTACAAAATCCTTTTAGTTTTTGATTGTTAAGCTACACCAAGCCGCCAAACGCCCCTGTGGTTTGGTTGACTTAGACCCGCCTTTGTCTGCCCCACAAAGGCGGGTTTATTTTGTTTTATGGTATTGGTCTAAACCCAAAACTTCCGCTAATCCTGTTGATTTGAGTTGAACTGTAATGGAGAGTTTTGGCACATCGAAATAATCGCTGTGCATTTTTTGCACCGCTTCGTTTTGTTTTTAGCAGCAGACAGCATCACCTTGATTTGCTTTTTACTTTCGGGGACTGGGTGGATCACATTGTTTTTTAAGCCACCCGTTTGGATTCGGGTGAAATGCGCCCGACCATGTGTAACAGGGAAAGGAATTCACATGTTGAAGAAACTGCTAGTGGCTGGCGCGTTGGCTATCTCGACACCGATTGCAGTGTTGGCCGAGGAAATCAAAGTTGGTGTTCTGCACTCACTGTCCGGAACAATGGCTATCTCGGAAACCACTCTTAAAGACACAATGCTGATGCTTATTGATGAGCAAAACAAAAAGGGCGGTCTTCTGGGTAAGAAAATTGTACCCGTTGTTGTGGATCCAGCTTCTGACTGGCCACTTTTTGCTGAAAAGGCCCGCGAACTTTTGACTGTTCACGAAGTGGACGTGATTTTTGGCAACTGGACATCAGTTTCCAGAAAGTCAGTTCTGCCGGTAATTGAAGAGCTTAATGGTCTTCTGTTCTACCCGGTTCAGTATGAAGGTGAAGAATCATCCAAGAATGTTTTCTACACAGGTGCGGCTCCAAATCAGCAGGCTATTCCGGCGACAGATTACTATCTGGAAGAGCTTGGCATTGAGAAATTTGCTCTACTCGGAACTGACTATGTTTATCCGCGTACCACAAACAAAATTCTTGAGCAGTATCTGGTAAGCAAGGGTATTCCTGAGCAGGACATTTTTATTAACTACACACCTTTCGGTCATTCTGATTGGTCAAAGATCGTAGCTGATGTGGTTGCACTTGGTGCGGACGGTAAAAAGGTTGGTGTTATCTCTACCATCAACGGTGACGCTAACATTGGTTTCTATAAAGAGCTGGCTGCAGCTGGTGTTTCTGCAGACGATATCCCGGTAGTGGCGTTCTCGGTTGGCGAGGAAGAGTTGTCAGGTCTGGATACTTCCAACCTGGTTGGTCACCTTGCTGCATGGAATTACTTCCAGTCCGCAGAGTCCGAGGCGAATGCAAAATTCATCGAGTCCTGGAAAGCCCGCATGGGTGACAAGCGTGTTACCAATGATCCAATGGAAGCACATTTCATCGGCTTCAATATGTGGGTTAACGCTGTTGAAAAAGCCGGAACTACTGAAGTGGATAAAGTTCGTGACGCCATGTATGGCCAGAAATTCCCGAACCTGACAGGTGGTACAGCGGAAATGTTGCCAAACCACCATCTGGCCAAGCCTGTTCTCATTGGCGAAATCCAGGAAGATGGTCAGTTTGACATTATCAGTCAGACTGCTGAAGTTCCAGGTGATGCATGGACCGACTTCCTTCCAGAGTCAGCTGTGTTGAAATCGGATTGGAAAGAGCTTGGTTGTGGCATGTACAATGTGGAGACCAAGACCTGCGTACAGATTAAGTCGAACTACTAATTTTAACGTTCCAAACTTAGCTATGGGGGAGGGCAATTTGCCCTCCTTCAATTTAGGGCAACCATGTACCGCATTCCATTTCTCATTTTTCTGGCGTTCTGGCTCGGGCTGAGTGCAGTTCATGCTCAAGAACCTGTTGAACGTTTTCAGGCGGTACTGGAGAATAATTTCAAACTTATTTCACGCAGCTCTGTGAAGACCATCGGTCCCGTATTGGAAGAGCTGGAAGCAAGCGGATTTGAAAAGACCGCTGAATTCTTAGGCAAATGGCAGTCTAAAGACCTCTGGTTTCACAGGAAGGATAAGCTCTTCTTTTATGTGAGCACCGAGGACAAAAAGACTTATCAACTCATCGACATCACAACTGGTGAAACGGTAAGGGAAGCTGCAAAAAAAGAGATCAGGCAAGTCAAGCCAAACAGTGGTGTTAGAGCGTTGCTGGGTTCTGCCCTGGTGAAGTTTCGCCTCATAAGCCCAGAGATTGAAGAGCGTCAGGCGGGACTGGAGAGCATTTCCAGAAAACCAAAACCGGAACACCTCGACGCCTTGAGACAGGCGTTGGACAGCGAAGATGATCCGGAATTTAGGGCTGATCTATCCAAGCTTGAAAGACTGCTTACTATACAGTTTGCGGAAGCTGTTGATGAGCGCGTTCAGGCGATCAGGGAATTTGACAGCGCACTTGATATTGAGGTCCGTGCCAAGCTCAACCCACTACTTTCCTCCAAAATTGCATTTGCAGCAGACCCTCCGGAAAGTGAAAACGTAGCACGTATTATCACTCCGGGAGAAAGTTATGTGCTGGCTGACGGGACTTCATCGTCCAATGCAGTCACTGCCTGGATGAATGATCTGAACATCGAACTGAACGTAGGTGACGCTTACCAGATGTTGGTGGCTGCCGGTGAGAAACCTGCTCTGGTCGACCGGAAAACCCGTGATGCCGCTATAAGTTCAAATGTGAATGATGGAACTGTTGCCGGAGTAGAAGTGGCTAGTCTCAATACCGAAGCTGCCCGTGATGAAGCCTATGCACGTTTAGCTGAGCAGGGCATTGTTGAACCCGCACCGACATCAAAGGATGTGGCAGAAGCTGTATCCAGTTTCACATTTTATGCGGTCTACAATGAAAAAGACCCGGTCGTTACCGATGCTCTTAAGGAAACTGTAAACTCAATCAATTCTACCGTGCGGTGGAACGAATATCTGGATTTGATGCTAGATGCTGTCAGTCTTGCCTCGATCTATTTTCTGGCTGCAATCGGGCTTGCTATCACCTTTGGCGTGATGCGTGTGATCAATATGGCCCATGGTGAGTTTATCATGATGGGTGCCTATTCCGGTTATGTGGTTCAGCAGGTTATCACGAACTACACTCTGTCGATCATCGTTGCCATTCCGTTTGCCTTTGCGGTGACCTTCCTGGCCGGGGTGGCCTTGGAACGTCTGGTGATCCGTCATCTTTATAACCGGCCGCTTGAAACACTACTCGCCACGTTTGGTGTTAGTATTGCGCTTCAGCAATTGGCGAAAAACATATTCGGGACGCAAGCCCGACCGCTGACAGCACCGGAGTGGTTAGACGGTGCGCTCGTGATCAATGATGTGGTGTCCATCAGTTGGATCCGTATTGCTATCTTCGTGCTTGGTCTCATCTTCTTTGTGGGCCTGTGGATCACGCTCAACAAGACCCGGTTGGGCCTAGAAACCAGGGCTGTAACCCAAAATCCGCGTATGGCTG